>RFMM01000238.1 GCA_009927665.1 Actinomycetota bacterium | reverse complement strand
GGCTCAGCGGTAGGCGGGCCAACTTGCGCTGAATGATGGCCGGGCGAATGTGCGCGGCTAGAACTCGACGAGCATCGGCTTGATGAGCCGCAACGCCTCGTCTCTGTGGCGAACCGTGAGCGTGTTGGTCTCATCGATGAAGTCGCCGTCAAGTTGGTATCCGAATGGTGCGGGGTAGTCGAACACGACTTCCTCTACGTCTTCGATGATCTCGAGCCCGCGCCGTGCAGGTGCGCCGCCTTTGCGCAGCGCACTCCACAGAGTCGACAGCATCAGCGGTGTTGAAAGTCGGCGGAACACCAAGACGACCAGCCGTTTCTCAAGCGAGGCTGCCCGCGACAATTCGACTGCGCGCTTTCCAACATAGGTATAGGGATTCGTGTTCAGCACGACTGCCGAGAACCCGTTCGGAATCCGTCGACCATCGATGCTCACTGAGAAGTGCGGAAACTTCCGGTCGTAGTCAACGAACCACGACTTGAGTGCGGCGTACGCAAAGAGCGGTTGGCCGACGACCCGTTTGAAACTGAATGTGCGCTCGACTTGTCGTACGACCTCGGCATCAAAACCGACGCCGGCGTGAAAGGTGAAGTAGCGACCGTTTGCCTCACCGAGCGATATGGGAGCAACGAGGCCGCCATCGAGCCCGGCAGTGAGCTGTGTGACGGCGAGCAGCGGGTCATTCGCCATGCCGAGCGAGCGGGCGAACACGTTCGTTGAGCCGCCTGGCAGCACGCCGAGCGCAACCTTGCTGCCGGCGAGGCCCGTGGCGACTTCGTTGAGGGTTCCGTCACCACCAAAGGCGATGACGGCATCAAGCTCGCGGGTGACGGCATCGGCGGCGAACCGTGTGGCGTGGCCCCGCTCACTGGTTTCGACGACCTGCACGTCGTGATGTCGGGCAAGGTACTGATGCACCTGCACCGTGTTGCGCGGGTTCACCGACGTAGCGAACGAATTGACGACCAGCAGCAATCGCACGAGTAGTTCACGGTATCTGGGGTGAGTCGTGGGCGAGCCCTGGTGCAGTGGCCCGTGCGGTGGCCAGCGTGCACCGCCGTGCTCATACCGCGCCGCGGCCGATCTGTTTGACCAAGGTCACAGATGCCGCATTAACCGTTGTATCGGTCGATTCTTCGCCGAGGTTTCCGAGCGGTAACAATGAAGGGCATGAAAATCGTGGTGTGCGTCAAACAGATTCCTGATCCTGCGACGCCAGGTTCGCTCGACTCGTCGACCAATGCGTTGAAGCGCGACGGCAAGCTGATTCTCGACGACTCTGATGCCTACGGAGTTGAGATGGCATTGCAGTTGGCAGCGAGCGCCGGTGGCGGAGAAGTGAGCATCGTGTCGATGGCGCCGAACGGTGAGATGTCGGGCATGCGCACTGCGTTGGCGATGGGAGCCGCACGCGGCGTGCTCGTCTCTGACCCCGCATTGGCGGGCTCAGATGCACTCACCACTGCCAAGGTGTTGGCGGGCGCCGTGCAGAAACTCGGCATGCCTGACTTGGTGATTGCGGCAACTGAATCAACCGATGGGTACACCGGCACGGTGCCCGAACAACTTGCTGAAGTGCTCGGCTTGCCGTCGGTGACCTTCGCGAAGAAGGTGAAGGTTGACGGTGCTGCGGTGAAAATCGAGCGTCAGACCGAGTCGGGCTACGACGAGGTCGAGTGTCCGCTTCCGGCGCTCATCAGCGTGACGGCTGGCGTGGTCGAACCGCGTTACCCGAGCTTCAAAGGAATCATGGACGCCAAGAAGAAGGAAATCGTCACCGTAACCGCCAGCGATCTCGGTGTGTCACCGGTCGGTTGGTCAGGTGCGGGACAGAGGGTTGCGTCGGTAACGCAAGCAGAGGCCCGCCAGGCCGGACAAGTCATCGAAGACGACGGCGAGGCGCACGCCAAGATCGTTGCCTTCTTGGAAAACCTGAAAGTGATCTGAGGACATCATGGCTGTGAACAACATTTGGGTCTTTGCACAAGGTGCGAACGGAACCCCGACCACCTTCACGCTCGAGCTGCTCACCAAGGCGCGCTCGTTGACGACGAACGTTTCTGCATTCGTCGCGGGCGACGGTGCATCGTTGGCCGCTGAACTCGGCAAGTACGGCGCGACAAAGGTGTATTCGACGGGCGATCTCGGTGGTCGACTCGTCGGCGTCGCGGCTTCAGCAGCAATGAAGGCGATGATCGACGGTGGCGACAAACCCGACCTCATTCTCTTTCCGCAGAACTACGACGGTCGCGACACGCTTGCTCGCTTGTCGGTGAAACTCAACTCGACGGTGCTCACCAACAACATTGACATCGCGGTCACTGGCGACGAAGTGGTCGCAACGACCCCGATCTTCGGCGGCAACGTATTGTTTGCAACTGCGTTCACTGGCGCTGGCCCGCATCTGGCGTCGTTCCGCCCGAAGAGCTTCGCGGCCGAGCCATCAAACGGCGCAGCCGCGCAGGTGGTGGCAGTAACCGTGCCCGATTCGGGCGCGACCGGCGCAGCGAAGGTCACTGCGGTGCATGTTGAAGAGTCGACTGGTCCGAAACTTGACGAGGCGAACATTGTCGTGTCGGGTGGCCGCGGTCTGGGTGAGTCAAAGAACTACGGGCTCGTCGAAGAACTCGCCAAACTGTTGCACGGCGCACCGGGCGCTTCGCGTGCCATCGTCGATGCAGGTTGGGTGCCGTATTCGTACCAAGTCGGCCAGACCGGCAAGGTTGTGAAGCCGAGCGTGTACATCGCGGCGGGCATCTCTGGTGCAACGCAACACATGGTGGGAATGAAGGGCTCGAAGAACATCATTGCCATCAACAAAGACAAAGAAGCGCCGATTTTTGCCGTCGCCGACCTCGGCATCGTGGGTGATGTGCACAAGGTGCTGCCGAAGTTGATTGAGGCGCTAAAGGCCCGCGGCTAACGCGGCGTCGGTCAGCGCAGCGCAACTGGCGCGGCGTCGGTCAGCGCAGCGCACCTAACGCAGCGTCACACGAGCGGCCACGGATACCGACGCCCGCTCGGGTCGACGGGGAAGCGGCGGTGTTCAAGCAACCACGCGGCTCGTTCACTCAACGCAATCACTTCGTCATCGTCGAGTAGCGATGACACCTCGAGTGGCAACGAACCTGCGACTCGCTCGACGGCGGCGAGCAGTGAAGCAGCGATTTCCTCGCCGCCGAATTCCCAAATCACCGTTCGCAGTTTGAAGTCGGCTGAAAAACACAACCCGTGGTCGATGCCCCAGATGTTGTCGCCTGAGTCGATTAAGACGTGACCCGACTTTCGGTCGGTGTTGTTGGCCAGAATGTCGAACACCGCCATCTCGCGCAATTTCGGGTGCAGGTCGGGGCGTTGTTCGTGCAGCGTGAAGTAGTGCTGCTCAAAGTCGGCGTCGATCAACAACTGCACTGAGCCTTCGCCAATGGGCCCGTCGCGCAACAAGGTGAGCGGCACGATCTCAAGACCCATCGCCGTGGCGAGCCGATAGGCCGCCACTTCACGACGATGCAGACCCGGCGCAAAATCCCACAGTGGGCGCTCGCCGCGCAACGGTTTGTAGATGGCCCGCACACTGTGTTCGCCAGCCGTCACGCGAACGAGAAATGTTGCATTGCTGCTGTAGGGCATGCGCATCTCGATTTCGATCTCGCCGGTGGCGAGTATCTCGGCTGCCGTCAGTTCATTCGCGGGCATGCATGACCGTCACGATTCACCGGAAGACCGCAATAGACGCACGGCGGGCGACCAGCTCGCACGAGACGATCGGCGGTGTCGCAAAACGCAACTGCCTGAGCACGCGTGATGCGAATGCGCACCTTGCTCGCATTGAAGTCGCTGTCGTCGTCGGGTGCGACCTCTTCGAATTGCAAGATCACGCGATCGTCACCGCGGTCGTATGCCAGCCCGACACTGCCGAGTGAGAACGCCGCATCATCTGGCTCGACGATGTTCGGGGCTTCACGCAGCGGGTCGGTGACTGACGGGGCATCGTCCAACATCTTGCGCAAAAACGCCGAAAGTGCAACCACCTGTTCTTTCTCGCATTTGATGGAAACCGCCTCGTTTTCACCGCGCACTTGCAGATAGAACGTTCGGGCTCCGGGTAGGCCGACGGCACCAGCGGCGAACGCATCGGTTGAGTCGAACTCGCGAAACACGGTCATGAGGGTCGCAGGTCTTTCAGCGACGAGCCCGTCGAGTTGACGGTGAGCACGATCGGAGCCCCATCGCCGACCAGCACGGCGGTTACTGAACAGGTGGAAATCACGATGCGCTGAAACAAATCGAGTGGTGTGCCCATCGCGTAGGCGACGAAGGCTTTGATTGGGTCAGCGTGTGACACGCACACGACCGTCTTGCCTGGATGGCGACGGCGAATCGTGTCAACAGCGTCAACGATGCGCGTCTGCATCTCCAGGAAACTTTCGCCATCAGGAAACCGAAACGCACTCGGCGTGCGCTGCACGATTGACCATTCGGGCTTTTTCATCAGTCGCTTGAGTGATGCGCCAGTCCACTGACCGAAGTCGCACTCGAGTAGCCCTCGTTCGATGCGCACGGGCTTGTGCACCGCTCGCCCGATGGGTGCGGCAGTTTCACGTGCCCGTTCGAGCGGCGAGGCATACACCGCATGCACTTTGCCCAGTTCGTTGATGCGCTCGGCGGCCCGCACGGCCTGCTCACGCCCGCGATCAGAGAGATGTAAACCGCGAGCACGACCGGGTAGCACCTTGCCCGTGGTCGGTGTGGTGCCGTGACGCACAAGCAACACCAGCGTCGGGGGGCGACTCATGCGTGCTCAACCTATCCGCGAGTCTCGTAGCGTCTGCCATCGTGAACCAGCGACGTCGTGCGACAACCGACACGCCGGTGAAGCTGCGACGTGAAATCGAGTCGTGTCGTGCGTGTCCGCGGCTCGTGCGCTGGAGAGAGTCGGTGGCTCGTGACAAACGGGCCGCGTACCGAAGCGACGTGTATTGGGGTCGGCCAGTCGCTGGGTTCGGCGACGCCAAGGCGCGCATTGTCGTGCTCGGTCTCGCCCCTGGGGCGCACGGTGCGAATCGCACCGGCCGGGTCTTCACCGGAGATCGCAGCGGTGACTGGCTATTTCGTGCGATGCACCGCGCCGGCTTGGCGAATCAACCTGAGTCGCAGAACCGCGACGACGGCCTTGTGTTGAGCGACGCGTTCGTGACCGTCGCCGTGCGATGTGCTCCACCAGACAACTCACCGACACCACTCGAACGCAAGAAGTGCGCGCCGTACCTCGAGCGCGAAATGACGATGCTCAAGCAGGCGAGAGTGGTGGTCTGTCTCGGCAACTTTGCCTATGTTGCGGCGTGCGAACACTTTGGTGTGGCGCGTCGGCCAAAGTTCGGTCACGGTCTCGTCGTGCCGATCGACAACGCCGTCGCGGGCGGCAACATGCACCTGGTGTGTTCGTATCACCCGAGCCAACAGAACACCTTCACGGGGCGACTTACTGAGCCGATGCTTGATGCGGTGTTTGCCACCGCGCTGCGGTTGGCACGTGGCGCGTGCTGACGCGCGCTGCCGCTAGTGCGCGGCGGGTGCTGAACCGTCGGCCTTCTTCTTTGGCGGCGGCACGCCGACCTTCACCGACTTCTCGGCAAAGTCGGGCCAACGGCGGCGACTCACCACACTGAGAAGACGCAGCAGTTTCATCGCTTTTTCATCGGCCTGCGCGGGGCGGGCGACGACCGAGCCGTCTTTGATCATGCGGTTCATCACTTCTTCGCCGAGTTCGGTGCGCACGACGCACAACGTCCAGTCGTTGTCTTCGCCAATACCGCCCGTCGAGATGTCGGCGTGCTCAGCGGCAAAGTCGGGGCAGGTTTTGCAACCCTCGCGGGTCCACTGGTGGCATTCTTTCAAATCGATTTCGTGATACGAACCGTCGCGCATCCAGATTTGGAACACGCCCTTGATGTTCATCTTCACCATCTCTTCTTTGCGCAGGCCGTATTTGGCGAGGAAGAGTTCTTCGAAGATCGCATCATCGAACGTCTTTGAACACAACAGACCGATGTTGAAGAGAAACGGTTTGCCAATCTTGCCGGCTTTTCGCTTCCACATCACGGGCAACACCGACGACTGACAGCTCATGCCGACGAGCGCAATGCGTTGATGGCCCTCGGCAACCGCATCGCGCAACGCGAGCGTGTTGGCCGAATAGGTGTAGCGACTGCCCGATGACGCGAGCACCTCTTCACGGTTGCGGGCGAGACCGGGCTTGGCCTTCCAACTCGTGCCGTCACCCTCCAAAAAACTCGTGAGGGCTGCATCGATGTAATCGTGTTGCAGCAACCAGATGAGCATCGCCCCCACGAAGCCGCCGTCTTGACCCTTCTTGTGGGTCTCTTCGTCAGCGGCGCGCACGAGTAGCAACTGTCGGTACTGGCCGTACATTTCGTCGTCGTTGCGCGTGCGACCAAAGAGGTGTTGGTCGGCTTCCTGTTCCCAGTTGCGAAACCGCGGGCAGGCGCGGGTGCAGGTGGTGCAACCCTTCTCGCCGTGTCCGCAGTTGGTGGGGCCTAAGTCTTCTTCGAGGTGAAACGGCTTGTACTTGCCTTCTTCGTGCTCGTACCCGATCACGTCGTGCGGGCAAGAAATCACGCATCCGGCACACCCCGTGCATAGCCCCGTGTTGATGACCTCTTCGTACAACTCTTTCCACTGTGCCGTCCAGCGGGTGCTGGCAGGCGATTCGGTGAGTGTCACGCGCCATACTCTACGA
>RFMM01000018.1 GCA_009927665.1 Actinomycetota bacterium | reverse complement strand
GCTACGTTCGGCGAGCACGCGCAACGCAACATCTGGCACGTTCGTGCAGATGCCGTCGATACCCCAGTCGATCAGTTTCGCCATATTGGCGGGGTCATCACAAGTCCACGTATTCACGGCGAGCCCGTGCCGATGAAACGTGTCGATCATCTGCTGCGACACTTGACCAACTTCCGGATGCACCGCCACGTGACCACTGGCTTTCAGGTCTCGTGCGAGCTCATCAGCGTTTGAAATCGAAATCGTCAACCACGCCGTCGGCAACTCGGGCCACGCCTCTACCGCATGGTCGACCGTTGCGCGACGAAAACACGACAAGAGATAGCGCCGCGGGTCTCCGTGACGGGCGACGCGACGACGCAACACATCGAGCACTGCGTCGGTACGTAGGTCTTCTGCGTCAAAGTCAGGCTCGGTGCGATGGTTCTTGATCTCTACGTTCACCCACATATCACCGCACGCATCGAGCACTTCATCGAGCGTGGGAATGAAACTCGGCAGTTGATCTCTGCTCAACTGCGCGATGATGCGACCATCGGCAAGTTGTGGATCATGATGTACGACCAACTCTCCGCTGCGGCACTGTCGCACATCGAGTTCGACTGCATGCGCACCCATCTCTCTCGCACGCGCAAATGCCGCCACGGTGTTGGGTCGTTCGGCTTTTGAGGCTCCGCGATGAGCCATGATTTGGGTGCTGCGCTGCTGGTTCATGGAGTGCTTGGCCCTTGTGCGCGAGTGATGCTGAATCCACCCTGAAAAGTAGTGCAGAAACCCCTTGCCAAGCGCCCAAAGCCCTCTTAGGGTGAAGCCCGCTATGTCGATACTTGCTCAAAGCCTCGCCCTCGGTTCCGCTGACTACACCTGGAGGACGCAGGCCAACTGCCGCGACACCGACCCAGAGCTCTTTTTCCCGATCGGCAACACGGGTGAGGCGTTGCGCATGTTGTCGCGAGCACGACTCGTATGTGCCAACTGCTCCGTAAAGTCGGCGTGTCTCGAATTTGCGATGACCACGAATCAAGACTGTGGTGTCTGGGGCGGCACCAGCGAAGAAGAGCGTCGCGATCTACGCCGCCGAAACGCCGCTGCCCGCCGCGCACAGCTGGCGTAGTTCGCCTCGTT
>RFMM01000255.1 GCA_009927665.1 Actinomycetota bacterium | reverse complement strand
AATCCCAGAAATACGAACCCTCGGCCTTGACGACATCGACCGGATCGATCAGCCCTTGGGCCGACCACGATGAAACACGTGTTTGCGGTCGTCGAGATATGCCTTCGTTTATCGTTTGCCATGCGAGCCTAGTTACGGATGCAGTCCGCGTGGTTGTCGGCGACGCCCGTGGAGTTACGGATGCAGTCCGCGCAGCTGGTGCGCGTCAGCAAGTGCCTTAACGCCGAGCACCGAGGCTGCCGATCGATACGTGAGCCCGTTCTGAGTGGCAAAACCGTGCAAGCGCTTGAACGCCGCACGCATGGTGTTGACGACCGAGGCGTTGACTTCGTCTTCGTCCCACTGCAGATGCGCATAGTTCTGGCACTGTTCGAGATACGAACAGGTGACACCGCCGGCATTGGCGAAGATATCGGGCACGATGGTGACGCCGCGTTCGTTGAGAATGTCGTCGGCAGCAGGAGTCAGCGGACCATTGGCGCCTTCGATCACGTACTTGGCGGTGACGGCCGTTGCTTCGTCTTTATCGATGGCGCCACCGAGCGCACACGGCATTGCGATATCAGACGGCAACTCGAACACTTCGGTCGATCGTTCGGCGCCACGCGCGAGCACCTCACCGATGCCGCAGTCGACCACCGACACCGCACCGTTGCGAGAGGCAAGCACGAGTGCGTCGATGTCGAGACCGCGGGCGTCGGCAATTACTCCGCCAACATCAGCGATACCCACGATGCGCGCACCCCAACCAGCTGCGAGGCGTGCCGCCCACATACCGACATTGCCGAAACCTTGAATCACCACGCGCTTGCCCTCCAGCGAAGTGCCATTGGCTTGGCAGACGAGCAGCGCGGCTTCAACCACACCGCGGCCAGTTGCAGAGTCTCGTCCGAGAGAACCACCCAAGGCGAGTGGCTTGCCAGTCACGACGCCCGGCACTGCATGGCCGACACCAATGGAGTACTGATCCATCACCCATGCCATGACCTGGGAGTTTGTTCCCACATCGGGTGCCGGAACGTCTTTGTCAGGCCCGAGGAAGGCGAAGATCTCCGACACGTACCGCCGCGTGACCCGCTCGAGCTCGGCTGGGCTGAGCGTCTTGGGGTCGACCGCGATACCGCCTTTGGCCCCACCCAGCGGCAGGTTCATGAGTGCAGTCTTCAACGACATGGCCGCAGCGAGCGAGACCGTTTCATCGCGGCTGACGCTCGGGTGGTAGCGAATGCCACCTTTGGCTGGGCCCCGAGTGATGTTGTGCTGCACTCGCCACCCGGTGAATCGTTCGCGTGAGCCGTCGTCGCGGCGAATCGGAATGGAGACCTCCAACACACGGCGTGGTGCGATGAGCGTCTCGATGACACCGTCGGGAAGCTTCAACCACTCGCCGGCCTGCCGCATGCGGAACTCGATCGACGTGAGTGCCTGATCGTCGGAGTGAGGATGTACTGAATTCATGGTTGCGGCGCCGTTGCCGCGTTTACGAAATGTTAGGCGAAAAGAAAACACTGCCGAAACATGTTGCGAACGCCCGTGAAATCTGCGTGGTTTAGTTTGCTCGCCAGCAGAGTCAGCGTCGCCTCCGCGTCACAGCCAGATTTCGGGTCGCCCCGAGATTCACCACAGGAGGACAGGTTGAAAATCATGGAAGTAGATCCAGTAACGCTGCTCGGGCAGCAAGTGAGTTTGATGTGGATCGTCATCGGCGCCGCATTGGTCATCTTCATGCAGGCAGGTTTCGCACTCGTCGAAACCGGATTCTGCCGAGCCAAGCATGCGGCGCATGTCGTTGCGACGAACTTCGCAGTGTTCGGTTTGGGATTTGTCGGCTTCTTCTTCGTCGGCTTTGCCCTGGCTTTCGGTGGATTCTCCTACTCTGCATTCGGCATGGATGCGCCAGTCGGAGAGGCGCTGCTGGGTAGCGGCGACTGGGTGTTCCTGTGGCAAGGCGGCTGGGCTCTTGCGAGTGATGCGCTCACGCCCGCGGCTTTGGGGTTCTTCCTCTACATGGTCGCGTTCATGGATACCACCGCCACGATTCCGACGGGTTCGATGGCCGAGCGCTGGAAGTGGAGCAGCTTCTGCGTCTGGGGCGTGTTTTGCGGAGCGATCTACTACCCGATTATTGCGGCATGGACCTGGGGCGGTGGCTGGCTCGCCAAGACGTGGAGCACCATGTCGTTGGGTGCGGGTTACGTTGACTTCGCGGGCTCAGGTGTTGTGCACCTCACAGGTGGTGTCGCTGCCTTTACTGGAGCGATCGTCTTGGGTCCACGCATCGGCAAGTTCGGCAAAGATGGCACGCCACGGGCAATCCCAGGGCATCACATTCCGATGGCGATGCTCGGCACGTTCATTCTGCTCTTTGGCTGGTTTGGCTTCAATGCGGCAAGCACCTTTGCCGCAACCGATGTGCAACTCGCCACGGTTGCAACGAATACCGCAATTGCCGGAGCCTTCGGTGCAGTCACTTCGATGTTGTGGATTACACGCCGAGTCGGCAAGCCCGACCCAGGCATGATGGCTAACGGCATGCTCGCCGGCCTCGTCGCAATCACCGCGCCGTGCGCATTTGTCGCTCCGTGGGCGGCGGCACTCATCGGTGTCATCGCCGGCGTGCTGGTGATTGAAGCCGTGTTCTTTGTTGAACGGCGATTGAAAATTGATGATCCAGTCGGTGCCATCGCGGTGCACGGTGTGAACGGCATATTTGGCGCGCTGGCAGTGGGAATCTTCTCCGACGGCCGATATGGCGCAGCATGGAACGGTTCGGCATCAGAGGGCATCAAGGGTGTGCTCTATGGCGACTGGGGTCAGCTCGGTGCCCAGGCACTTACGGTCGGCGTCATCATCGTGGTGAATGGCTTACTTTCTTTTGCCTTCTTTAAGATTCAGAATGCTGTCACCAAAGGCGGCATTCGCTCGAGAGAAGAAGACGAAGTGCAAGGCCTCGACCTCCCGGAAATGGGAGTTCAGGCGTATCCAGAGTTCACGGTTACCCGATAGGAGAACAACATGAAACTCATCACCGCAATCATCAAACCCTTCAAACTCGACGAGGTGAAGGACGCCCTGAAAGCCGCCAATGTCACGGGAATTACGGTTACCGAAGTGCGCGGTTTCGGTCGTCAAGGGGGTCACGTCGAGACGTACCGCGGCGCGGAATACAAGGTTGACCTCATTCCGAAAGTTCGACTGGAGATGGTCGTCGACGACGCAGTTGCTGATCGCGTCGTGGAAGTTGTCGTGAAGAGCGCGGCAACAGGGAAGATTGGCGACGGCAAGGTGTGGGTGAGTGACGTCTCTCGCGTCGTGCGAATTCGCACTTCGGAAGAAGGCCGAGACGCGATTTAGCGTCGAGGCTCGGCGGTGCGTCGAGACGCGATTTAGCGTCGAGGCCCGGCGGTGCGTCGAGACGCGATTTAGCTTTACGACGCTCTTTGCGTGCGGCGCGCTTGGCTTCCTGAGCGGCCTTATCGCGAACAGGCGCGGGGCTTGACTCGGTCGTTGGAATCTTGAATCGGTCGTCTTCGTTGACGAGCCTACGAAAACCGCCGAGCGCCACCGAATACTGCACCGCCATGAGGCGTGCGGCATCGAGACCGAATTTCTCGATGGCGGTCGGAATCAATGCCTGCAGTTCGTCGAAGGATGGATCGTCGCTTGCGTCACCGAGCGTTTCAACGAAGAATTCGGTGCAGGGTTCGGACAACAGCACTCCGGCATCGATAATTGCTTTTCGCGCCACCATGCCGTTGCGGATACTGGTGGGCAGCGTGGCGGCATCATCGAATGCCCCACG
>RFMM01000019.1 GCA_009927665.1 Actinomycetota bacterium | reverse complement strand
TAGGTTTCGGCCGCGCTGCCGGCCGGTGCGGGTGGCGCGGTGCGGGTGGCGCGTGCGGGTGGCGTCGAGCGCCCTCAGAAGCGACGCCTGGCAACCTTGAATTTGCTGCACATCTTTTCAAGGTTCACGGTCTAACCTTGATTTGTGCGCAAGTCTGATTTCGGCAACGCATCACCAGGACGATTGGTGCCGATTACCGTCACCAACGGCGCCACCAGCGTGTCGCACTTCGCATTCGTTCCCGACCCACTGCCGGTGACCTTTCGACTCAGCGTCGACGCTTGGTTGGCGGTCGCAGAAGCCGGACGACGACTCGCCGCTTTTAATGCGGTGGTAAACGAACGATTTCCGAATCCGCAGCTGCTGATGCGGCCGACTATCCGCCGAGAAGCAGTCAGCACTTCTGCAATCGAAGGCACCTTCGCTGCGATTGACGAAGTGATGCAGTCAGAACTTGACGCAAGCCTGCCTCGCACGACCGCAGTGCAGGAGGTGATCAATTTCGTGAGAGCTACCGAACACGCCTACAAGCGTCGACATGCGTTGCCGATCAGCAGTCGCTTTGCGTGCGAGCTGCACCGCATTCTCTTTGCGGGCACCGCAGGCGAAGACTGGCAAACCGGACTCATTCGCAAGACCCAAGTGTTCATCGCCTCGGCACGAGGCAGCGGCATTCGCTCAGCCGCATACGTACCACCGCCCCCAGGTGATGCATTGAGCAGTGGTCTTTCTCACTGGGAGAAGTGGATTCACAGCGACGTAAAGGTTCACCCACTCGTGAAGATCGCTGCGGCTCATTATCAGTTTGAGGCAATTCACCCGTTCACCGACGGAAACGGGCGAATTGGGCGACTGATTGCCGTACTTCAACTTGTCGACTACGAGCTGTTGTCGCATCCGATGATCAACCTGTCGCCGTATTTCGAGGCTCGTTCAGACCAATACCGCACATTGATGAGCAACATCAGCAAACGCGGCAATTGGAATGAGTGGTTTATCTTCTTCTGCAATGGCCTGGCGCATCAGGCACTTGAGGCAGAGTCTCGCGTACGCGCGGCAATCATCTGGCGTGATGCCATGCTTGAGCGTCTACGCAAGCACCGCGTAAAAGGTGTGGCAATCGACGTCGTAGAACGCCTCATCGAATACCCGACGGTGAGCGTGCAGACAATTGCGAAACGACACAAGGTGAGTGTGCAAGCCGCGAATCAGGCGGTTTCTCGCCTAGTAACGCTTGGGGTGGTGCGCGAGCCGAGTGGCAAGAAGTACAACCGCGTCTTCGTCGCCGAAGCGATATTCAAGATCTTGCTGACCTAGCGCGGGTTGA
>RFMM01000020.1 GCA_009927665.1 Actinomycetota bacterium | reverse complement strand
CGACGCGCTGGTAGGTGACGGAACTGCGCCACAGCCGAAGCCGAGCGACTCATACAAGCGATACGCCCCTGTGGGGTTCGCTGAGTCGACGCCGAGTGCAGCCATGTCGAGGCCAGCGTCTTTGTATGCAACCAGGGCCGTGCTGATCAGCGCCGAGGCAATGCCCCTGCCTCGCCACGCCTTCAACGTGCCGATGTTGTGGATCCACGCGTATTTTGCGCCGAGCAGCTCATCGTCGTTGTCGAAACGGTGCGTGTGCAGATAGCCGACGATCTCATCACGATCGTTAAGGGCGAAGTACGACAAGTCGATTCGAGAACCGAAACCCGTTGTGCCCGTCGCCCACCACTCTGCCGTGACCGGTGTCGAACCCCAGTGGTCGCGAAAGGCGTCGTTCTTCACGATGCGGGCCTCTTCGTTGCGGGCAAGATTCCAGTTTGTGATGTTGATGCCGTTCACCGGGCTGGGTTGCGGCACGTCGAGAAGCGGGCGGTGCAGGTCGGCGAAGTATCGAATGGGCTGCAGACCGCAACGCTCGAACAATCGCAGAGACGAGGTGTTCGACATCGACGCATCGACCCGAACGTACTTGGGCACCTTCGAGTTCGACGCCGAGAGCACGGCCTCGGCGCGGGCGAGCCCCCACTCGAGCAGGTGGCGGCCGAGTCGCTTGCCGCGATACGCGGGGCGTACGGTGCCGAACACGTAACAGCGTTCTTCACGCTCTTCAGACGGAAGATAGTACGAGTACACCACGCCGACGAGCTCGCCTTCGTGCCACGCAGCGAGCGTGTCGACCGGCAAATGAACAGGAGTCGACTCGAAGTCTTCGCGAATCTCTTCGGGTGCCTGAACCTGCGCGCGACCGTCGACCACCGACGCCTCGTTGACGAGGTCGGCGAGTGCCTCGTAGTCGCTGTCGCGAAGCGGGCGAAAGTCGAATGACATGGCGGCTCAGTCTGGCAGGCGCGCTAGCGCTTCGGGCGGCATGCGCCGGGTCGAGTTAGGTGGCGACGGTGATGACGATTTGCCGATGTTGGCGTTGGCTTCCATGTGTTCGTGCGCGGCGACGATCTGGTCGAGTGTGAACTGCCTGTCGATGACCGGCTTCAGCACACCGGCGTCGAAGTCGGGCAACAGGGCTTCGGCGAAGGCCTGCGACACGGCAATCTTCTCTTCTTTCGGGCGTGGGCGCAGCACGGTGCCCGTGATTGATGCGCGCTTGGGCATGAGTGATGCGACGTTGAAGTCTTTTGAGGGGCCTGCCATCGTGCCCACTTGAATGATGCGACCCTTCTGGCGAGGCACGCGACGTTGCGCGCGGTGTAGTCGCCGCCGATCACGTCGAGCACGACGTCGACTCCCCTGCCCTGCGTAAAGTCGGCGACTTCTTTGGCGAAGTCGTGCGTGGTGTAGTCGACGACGAGCGATGCGCCGAGAGCGCGGCATGCTGCGACTTTGTCGACACTGCCGCGCGCACCCGAACACGTCACGATGATGCGTGCCCCCATCGCACGACAAATCTGAATTGCCGCCGTGCCCACACCTGAGGCACCTGCATGCACGAGCGCTGTGCCGCCGGGGGTGAGGCCGCCTTGCAAGATGAGCGCATCCCACGCGGTGATAAACACCTCGGGGATCGCCGCCGCGTCAACGAGCGACATGCCACGCGG
>RFMM01000261.1 GCA_009927665.1 Actinomycetota bacterium | reverse complement strand
CCTACTTCGGCAGACCCAGCACGCGTTCGCCGAGAATGTTGCGCATCACGTTCGACGTGCCGCCCATGATCGTGTAGGCCGGGGCATAGGCGAGGCCCTGCGTCACGTCATCCCACAACGTGGCATATGGCCCGAACACACTCGAGACGAAGTCAGCCACGCGGGCTTCGTGCTCGGTGCAGAAGCATTTGGTCGCCGCCGAGAACCCCGCGGGCGCCTGCTTCAGCACTTCACGAATCACCAAGATGCGCCCGAGCGTGTAGCCGATTTCGATTTGGGCAATCTGGTCGCGCACCAACGCATCACTCGTGTCTGCCCGCTCGCGCGCCATCAGATACAACGCCCGGTTCGACACCAAACGATCGATGCCGCCACGTTCGTGCTCGAGCTGGCGCATCGTCTGTTTGAATGCCGCACCTTCGACACCAACAAGGTTTTCGATCGGCACGCGCACATCGGTGTAGAACACCTCGCAGAAGTGCCGGTTGGTGGTCATGTCGGTGATGGGGCGCACTTCGATGCCGGGGGTGTCCATCGGCACGATGATCTCGCTGATGCCCGCATGCGGTGGGCCTTCTTTGCTGGTGCGACAGATCAGGTAACAAAAATCGGCGAGTTCTCCGAAGCTCGTCCAAATTTTCTGGCCGTTGATCACCCACTGGTTTCCGTCGCGCACGGCAGAGGTCGTGAGTGACGCGAGGTCGCTGCCCGCGTTTGGTTCGCTCATGCCGATGCACCACGTGGTCTCGCCACTCAACATGTCGGGCAAGAATCGCTCTTGTTGTTCGCGCGAGCCATAGCCGATGAGTGCCGGGCCCATCTGTCGGTCGGCAAACCACATGCCCGCAATCGGGGCACCGGCTGCGATCATTTCTTCACCGACAATCAAGCGATCGATCGGCGGTCGCCCGCCGCCCCCAAATTGCGATGGCCACGTCATGCCGATGAACCCTTCGCGACCCAGCTCGCGTGAGAACTCTTTCGAGTAACCGTTCATCCAACTGTCGTTGGCCCGCCCGTAACGTGCCACGGCGTCGGCGGCGAGTTCGCGCGCGCGTTTGCGCAGCAGCACCTGTTCGCTACTCCATGCAAAGTCCATCGGCAAGTAGGGTACTTGCGTGCAAAAGATCAAAGTAACCACCCCCGTTGTCGACCTTGATGGCGACGAAATGACCCGCATTATCTGGGCGTTCATCAAAGACCGCCTCATCTTCCCGTATCTCGATCTCGAGCTCGATTACTACGACCTCGGCATCGAATATCGCGACAAGACC
>RFMM01000240.1 GCA_009927665.1 Actinomycetota bacterium | reverse complement strand
TTGTGTCTAGCGCGTGGCCTGTGGCGCGGGGGCCTAGCGCGTGGCGCGCAACACGAGGTCGAGCCATGTCATATCGGCCCACGAGAACCACTCGCGCGTGAACCGCGACGGGTCGTCAACATGCACAGACTCATGCATGCAGCCGGTGCCCGCGTCAGTGCGCTCGAGCACTTCGATGGCTGCCAGCATGTCATTTGCGTTCGTCGAGGTCATCGCTTCGATGGCGACGGCAATCGGCCAGGCGTGATGCTGTGGCGTGTGCTGCGACCCCACCCCGCGCAGTGCGGTGCCGCTGAAGTACCACGGATTGTTTGACGAGAGCACCTGCTTGCGCGTCGCGACATAGGCAGGTTCGTCGGCTTCACACACACCGAGGTACGGCAGCGACAACAGTGACGGCACGTTCGCGTCGTCGCAGTAGAGCGAGCTTCCGCGCCCGTCAACTTCGTAGGCATAACCATGATCAGTGAGAGCATGGGCTTTGACACCAGCGACGATGTCGTCAGCGAGTTGTGCTGCGCGCGCAACAAGGTTGGCGACGGGTGTGGCCGCCGCGACGGGTGTGGCCGCCGCGAGAACTGCGGGCAGTTTGTGTAACTCGTTGGCAAAAAACAGATTCGATGGCACGTGGTAGCCGTACACGCACGCATCATCACTGGGTCGAAAGCCCGACCAGACCATGCCAGTGGCAGCGACCGGCGCACCTCGGCCGCTATGTGACAACGAGTCGTGTGCTACCCCGTTGCCTCGCAGGAACATGTACGACTCGGGGTCGTGCTGTTGCTCTCGTATCGCTAACCGAACCATGCCATCAACTGCGGCGTGAAACCGCGCATCAAGATGTTCGGTGATGCCGAACACGTCGACGATGCGTCGAGCAAGATACAACACACTCGCAAGTGAGTCGAGCTCGAATTTGCGCTCGAACACCCAGTCACTCTGGTGAGGAAAATCTTTGTGCCAACAGTTGCCGTTCGCTGACGAATTGAAGGCATTCGCATAAGGATCAATCAGCACACAACGCACCTGCGCTTGAGAGACTGCGGCCAGCATTCGCCCAATCGCTGGGTTTCGCGAGTGAAAAAACGGGTTGACCTGCCACGTTGAGTCGCGCAGCCACATGGCAGCGATATCGCCCGTGATCACGAAGGGCAAATCGTCGCTCGCGGTCAGCAGTGTTCGCTCAAAGAAACGGCTGAGAATCTTGTCGCAGCGGGAAAACCGCGCAGCACCGACCGCGGTGGAAAGCCCAGGGAAGATGAGGTCAGTTGGGGGCGCGGCCATGTATGGCGAGTCAGCTACTGGGGCGATGTTGTGATGGTAGGCGCCGCGTCGGCTCGCAAGTAGGTTCGTTGCGTGGCAACGCATCCGCTTGAACTGAGCGACCGCGTCATCGACTCGGGCGTTGCC
>RFMM01000169.1 GCA_009927665.1 Actinomycetota bacterium | reverse complement strand
TTCGTTGCGTGGCAACGCATCCGCTTGAACTGAGCGACCGCGTCATCGACTCGGGCGTTGCCGACGAGCCCGTCAACCGCGTGAATGCCGACGTCTGGCAGCTCGACGACGGTCTCGCCTACGTCGAAAGCTTCAGCCACAGCGTGGTGATGCAGGCCGGCGACGCTCTCGCGTGCTTCGACGCCTCGGGCGCGGGCAGCGGCAAACACGTTGTCGATGCGATGCGCACTTGGTCGACCGCGCCCGTGTCACACCTCGTCTACACCCACGGCCACGCTGACCACATCGGCGGCAGCGGAGCCTTCGTCGCCGATGCCGCAGCGCGTGGTGCCGGCGACCACACGTGGTGGGCCATGAGAAGGTGCTCGCACGAATGCAGCGCTACGACGACACGTCTGACTGGAATGTGCTGATCAACCGCCGCCAATTCGGCGGCATCAGATCAGAGATGCGAGCGCCGATGACGCTCGTGCATGATCCGACGCGGTTTCTTCCGACTGACACCGCCAAGCCCGACGAAACGTTCGACATCCGACTCGATCTGCGGCTCGGCGACCATGAGGTGCAACTGCATCACGCGCGCGGCGAGACCGACGACCACCTGTGGGCATGGGTGCCCGACAAAAAGTGGATGTTCACCGGCGACTTTGTGATCTGGAACTTCCCCAACGCAGGCAACCCGCAGAAGGTGCAGCGCTACGCGTTGGAATGGGCGCACGCCTTGCGCGCGATGATCGCCCAGGGGCCCGAGTTGCTGGTGCCGGCGCATGGCCTGCCGATTCGTGGCAAGCAGCGCATCGCAAGTGTGCTCGGCGACATTGCCGGGGCGCTCGAAGCGCTCGTGCGACAGGTGCTCGAGATGATGAACGCGGGCGAAACGCTCGATGCGATCATTCACACGGTGAAAGTGCCGGCAGAAGTGCTGGCCAAGCCGTATCTGCGACCGTTGTATGACGAGCCCGAGTTCGTCGTGCGCGGCATCTGGCGGTTGTATGGCGGCTGGTGGGATGGCGCAGCATCACGCCTGAAGCCCGCACCCGACGCAGTGCTCGGAGCCGAGATCGCCTCACTCGCAGGCGGAGCCGACGTGCTGATCGCGCGAGCGAAGGGAATCGCCGAAGAGGGTGACCTGCGACTTGCGTGCCATCTCGCCGACTTTGCGGCGTGGGCGGCGCCCGATGACCCGACGATTCATACGCGGCGAGCAGAGATCTACAACAAGCGGCGCGACGTCGAGTTGTCGCTGATGAGCAAAGGAATCTTCAAGGCCGCCGCACGAGAATCGGAAGCGGTGGTCAAGCGGCACCAGCCGTGACGCGTCTCGGGCGTGGGGCGCTGTCGCCTGCTGCGCTGCGTTGGCGCGGTGCGCTGTCGCCTGCCGACCGACTGACGTGGGCGGTGCACGCCGTGGTGGTCGCCGCGCTGGGGTGGCGACACGAGCCATGGCGCGACGAGCTGCAGGCCTGGTCGATTGCGATGGCGACTGATGCGCCGTGGGGTCTCTTCCCCAACACCCGACTCGAGGGTCGCCCGCCAGGTTGGCAGTTGGTGCTGTGGCCGTTTGCGCAGCTGACGACGTCGGTGCGCATGTTGCAGCTCGTCGCGTTCGTCGTCGGGCTGATCGCGGCCTGGTGGTGGCTGCGACTGACCGCGCTCGCATGGTGGCTGAAGGCCTTGGTGATGTTCGGGTTCTTGTTCACCGGCGGATACTTCGTGCACGCGCGCGACTACGTGTTGTCGTTCATGTTGCTGGTGCTCAGCGTTGCGGTGTATCGCCGATATGGCGTCGGGTGGCGGCTGACGGTGATGCTGTGTCTATTGGCGTTTGCGAACGCGTTCTCGTTGGCGATGGCTGCGGCGTTCGCGGCAGCGGCATGGGTTGGCGACGCGGCGGCGGCTCGGCGCGGCGGTGCGACCTGGCGACGCCTCGAATGGTTTGGCTCAGCAGCGTTGTGCGTGGTGTGGTTCGCGTGGGCGGCGTATCTCACGTATCCGACCGCCGACAACCAGTTTCAGGTCGGCAAATACAAAGGCTTTGGCAATGCGTTGACTAGGTCGTTTCTTCCGCTGAACTACGAATGGTCGTGGCTCACGCGCATTGACGACTGGCTGGCCGCACTGCTGTTGCTTGGCGTGTTGGTGTACGCCTGGTCGCGATCGATGGTGGCGTTCGGTTTCGCGGTGTTGTCATTTGCGATGCTGCTCTACAACCTGACCTATGGCTATGGCGACTATTGGTGGCACTTCGGCAACGCGACGTTGGTGACGATGACGGTGACGTGTTTCGC
>RFMM01000050.1 GCA_009927665.1 Actinomycetota bacterium | reverse complement strand
CGGCGGCGTGATGTGTTTCTTCTGCGTCGGTGTACTCGCCTGGCAGTGGAGGTAGTTTCGCGCCATGGCTGCGTCAATCATCTGGCTTCGTCGCGATCTGCGGCTTGCTGATCACCCGGCGCTCACCGCCGCGCTGGCGCATGGGGTGACCACACCGCTCTTCGTGCTCGACCCGTTGTTCGTGCAACGCTCGGGCGCGGCCCGCCTCGGGTTCTTGTATCGCAACTTCGTGCGCTCGACGCCTCGATGAATCGAGCCATCGTGGTGCGACACGGCGACCCGCTCGACATCGTGCCGCGTTTCGCCAAAGAAGTCGGTGCCGACACCGTGTTCGTCAGTGAAGACTTCGGCCCGTATGGCGCCAAGCGCGACAACGAGGTCGCCACGCGTCTTGCTGCACAAGGCGTGCGGCTCGAGCGCGTCGGTTCGCCGTATGCCGTCAACCCAGGTGTGGTGCGCAAGAACGATGGCACGCCGTTTGCGGTGTTCACACCGTTTTCACGCGGGTGGATGTCGGTGGGTTGGCAACGGCCACTGCCAGCACCAACCAACATGAATCTGCGCGGTGCCCCCGACGTGAAGTGCGATGGAATTCCACCTGAGCCCGAGTGTGCCGCCACGCTTCCTGCCGGTGGCGAAGAAGCCGCCTGGGCTCGGTGGGAACACTTTGCCAGCGACGCGCTCAGCCGCTACAAAGATGAACGCAACAACCCCGACCGTGACGGTTGCAGCATGCTCTCGCCGTATCTGCGTTTTGGTGTGTTGCATCCGCGCCAGCTGCTTGCCGAGTTGCGCCCCGACAAGAACCACGACCACTACCGCAGCGAACTGGGGTGGCGTGAGTTCTATGCCGACGTGTTGCACCACCAACCGCGCACCGCGTGGGAGAACCTGCAGGTGAAGATGAAGCATCTGCCCGTCGACACCGACGAGCGCGCCAAGCAGCGGTTCGCCGCGTGGTGTGCTGGCATGACGGGGTATCCGATCGTTGATGCGGGCATGCGCCAAATGCTCGCCACGGGGTGGATGCACAACCGCGTGCGCATGATTGTGGCGAGCTTCCTCGTCAAAGATCTGCACCTGCCGTGGCAGTGGGGCGCGAAGTTTTTCATGAAGCATTTGGTCGACGGCGACATCGCCTCGAACAACCACGGCTGGCAGTGGACTGCTGGCACGGGCACCGACGCCGCGCCGTACTTTCGTGTGTTTAATCCGGCGTTGCAAGCCGAGAAGTTTGACCCCAATGGTGTGTATGTGCGCACCTGGTTGCCCGAGTTGGCGAGTGTCGCTGACAAGTTCGTGCACACACCAAGTGAGAGCCCCACGGGTGTGCCACATGGCTATGTGGCGCCGATCGTCGACCACGGCGAAGAGCGTGACGAGGCGCTGCGTCGCTACAAGGTCGTCACCGGCAAGTAGCGCGCCGTTCGCGGGCCACCGCGCACGCTCGCGAGTCGCGCGCTCAGTAGCCTTGACAGCAATCATCATGCCGACGAATGGTGCTGACGACCGCAAAATTGCCATCTTGCGTCGGGTCATCGAGCACTACGTCTCGACGGGTCAGCCCGTCGGCTCAAGTCATGTCGCAGCGCTGCCGGGCATCTCGGTGTCGGCCGCCACGATTCGCAATGACATGGCCGCCCTCGAAGCCGAGGGATACCTCGCCCAGCCTCACACCTCGGCTGGTCGTGTGCCAACCGACAAGGGCTATCGCCTCTATGTCGACCATCTCACCTCAACCGATGTCGCCAAGGCGGGCCGTTTTGATGCGATACAGCGCCAGCAGCTCGGCAACTTCTTCGACTCTGCCCATTTTCGGCTAGAAGAAACGCTGCACCGCACGTCGCTGCTGCTCGCGCAACTCACCAACTACACCGCGGTGGTCATGGGGCCGGCTGCCGACGAAGCTCAGGTGCGCTCGGTGCAGTTGGTGGCGCTCAACGATCGTGTCGGCACGGTGGTGGCGGTGCTCTCGAGCGGTGAAGTCGTCAATGAGCCGATTGAGTTCGATCAGATTCCGACCGAAGCACAGGTGTTGCGTGCCACCGAACGTCTGCGTGAGCACTTCGTTGGCAACACATTGTCGTCGGCGGTGTTCACCGCCCGCAGCGACGCATCGGCAGATTCGATCGCCGAACAGTTGGCTGCACAAGCCGCCCGTGCCCTGGGTGCCGGCAGCGCCCGTGAAACCGTGTTCGTCGGTGGCACCGCGAGTCTCACCCGCGCCTTCGATGCAGTCGAAGTGGTGCGTTCAGTGCTCGAAGCACTCGAACAGCAATACGTGGTGGTGTCGCTCGTGCGCGACATGTTGCATCGCGGTATGAGTGTGGCCATTGGTGCCGAACACGGTGTCGAGCCGCTCAGTGCGTGCTCGGTGGTGCTGGCTCCGTTGGTGCGAGATGGCGAAACGGTGGGCAGTGTTGGCGTGCTCGGGCCAACGCGCATGAATTATCCGGCCGCTCTTGCCACCGTCGAAGTGGTGAGCGACCGTCTCGGCCGACGCCTCACCGAAGGCTGACCGACGATGACCACCGAGGCCTGACCGACCATGAGCACCGACTTCTACGAGTTGCTCGAGGTTGCGCGCGATGCGTCGCCTGAGCAGATCAAACGCGCCTATCGCAAGCTTGCACGCGAGTTGCATCCTGACAAGAACCCGGGCAACAAAGAAGCAGAAGAACGCTTCAAGCAGGTGTCGCGTGCGTACGAAGTGTTGAGCGACGCCGAGTCGCGTGCCCGCTATGACCAGTTTGGTGAAGCGGGCATCAGCGGCAACGGTGCCGGCGCGGGTGATCCGTTTGCCGGTGGGTTCGGCGACATCATCAATGCGTTCTTCGGTGGCGGGTCACCTTTCGGTGCCAGCTCTGCACCGGCTGGCCCGCCACGTGGGCAAGATCTTGAAGTCGTCGTCGATGTTCCTTTCGAAGAAGCAGTGTTCGGTTCAGAACGCGAAGTGCGAGTGCGCACCGCGGTGCGCTGCGACGAATGCGACGGTTCGGGCGCTGCGCGTGGCACCAGTGTGCAAACGTGCCCCACGTGTAGTGGCTCGGGTCGTGAGCGTCGCGTGCGCCAGAGCATGCTCGGCCAGATGGTCACGACGACCGCGTGTGGTCGATGCGGCGGCGCGGGCCAGATCATCGCCACGCCGTGCGGGGTGTGTCGCGGTGAGGGCCGTGTGGCGAAAGAAGTGGCGATCAAGGTTGAGATTCCGGCCGGTATCGACACGGGGCAAACGCTGCGTTTGACCGGCCGGGGTGCCGTCGGCCCGCGTGGGGGAGACCAGGGCGATCTCTACGTGCACCTGCGGGTCGCCGCACACGAGCACTGGCGTCGAGAAGAGTTTGATCTCGTCACCGATGTGTCGCTGTCGTTTGCGCAGGCTGCACTCGGCACCGAACTCGACCTCGAGACTCTCGACGGCGTCGAACATCTGGTGGTGCCAGCAGGCGTGCAGCATGGCCATGAGTTCACGTTGCGTGGCCGTGGTGTGCCACGGCTGACTTCGAGCGGTCGCGCCCGTGGGCGGGGCGACCTGCGGGCCCGCGTGGTAATCGAGGTGCCGACCAAGTTGACCTCGCAAGAGCGCGAACTGCTGCGCAAGTTGGCCGAGTTGCGTGGCGAGACGGTGACCAACGACGAAGGCTTGGTGGCAAAGATCAAGTCGGCGTTTTCGTGACGCTCGCTCTGCGCGATTCGGTCGCGCACGTCTTTGTCGAAGACCTCACCGTCGCCAACGCTGAGCGACGACGACCAGCATCATCTTGCGCGCGTCTTGCGGGTGCGCGACGGCGAGGCAGTGTCAGCGAGCGACGGTCGTGGCGGCTGGCGAATGTGTCAATGGCGTGATGGCGAGCTTCATGCGACGAGCGATGCGCAGCACGTGGCTGCAGCTTTACCGCGGCTCGCAGTTGCGTTCGTGCCAGTGAAAGGCGATCGCCCCGAGTGGGCCGTGCAGAAGCTCACCGAGGTTGGTATCGACGACATCATCGTGCTCGCGCCTACTCGACGAGCCGTGGTGCGTTGGGGCGACGCCGCGTCGCCTGACGAGAACAAGCACATGCAGAAACTCACCAAAGTGGCGCGTGAGGCGGCGATGCAGTCACGCCGTGTGTGGTTGCCGATGATCAGCGGCCCCGCATCGCTTGCCGAGGTCTGTGCACGACCGGGTGCAGCCGTCGCCGACCCGACGGGCGAACCGCTCACGACCGGCCCGCTCAACGCCGGCACTCGCGACTCCGCCGACCCGCTTGCAACCCGGTCGCCGAGCGCTGATATGTCGCTCATCATCATCGGGCCCGAAGGTGGTTTCGACGATGACGAGATCTCTGCATCGACCCGTCGAGTGTCGCTTGGTGACACGATTCTGCGTGCTGAGACTGCCACACTGGTGGCGGCGACACTGCTCGCCGACCTGCGTTACCGCAAGAGGGGCCTCACATGAGCGAACACGACGACGAGGCGGGTTCGGCATATTCGCGGTTGGTGGGCGAGCGGCTGCGGTCGATTCGTTGCAAAAGAACATGTCGCTTGGCGACGTCGAGCAACAGTCGAATCAAGAGTTCAAGGCGTCGGTGCTCGGGGCCTACGAGCGCGGAGAGCGCGCCGTGTCGGTGACTCGGCTCGAGCGTCTCTCACGCTTCTATGACGTAAGTGTCGAGCAACTGTTGCCGCGTGACCCGCAACGAGTCGAACCCGGGGCGGCCGCACCGCAGGGCAAACTGCGCATCGATGTGGCAAAACTCAGTCAGATGCAAGGGCCACAGTTCTCGATGTTGGAAAAACTGCTGCGCATGATTCAGATTCAGCGCCAAGACTTCAACGGCAAGGTCATCACGGTTCGTTCGCACGACATTCGCGCCATCGCAGTGATGCTCGATGTGTCGGTCGACGAAGTGCCGGCACGACTCACCAGCCTCGGCCTCGTCTTCGTGCCGCCCCAAGCGTGACCCGCGCAGCGACTGCCCGCACGGCGAGCCCCGCAGCCAGCGCGCCATGGTCGACGCTCGCGCCCGCCGAGCAGATCGGCTTTGGCGTTTATGTGCATATTCCGTTTTGTCGCCACAAGTGCGACTATTGCGCGTTCGCCACGTTCACCGATCGCGCGCACTTAGTTGAGCGCTATCTCGCCGCGCTGCGGGTCGAGATCGAGCGCGCCGCCGCATCGCCCAGCGCACACACGCCGTTGCCCGCTGCCTCGACCATCTTTGTCGGTGGGGGAACCCCTTCGCTCGTTGACCCGCAGGCGCTGGTTGCGGTGCTCGATGCGATTCCTCGTCGTGACGATGCCGAGTTCACGATCGAATGCAACCCTGATGACGTCACCGTCGAGATGCTGCGAACCTTTCGCTCGATCGGCGTGAATCGCATCAGCCTCGGCATGCAGTCGGCGCGCGAGCACGTGTTGCTCTCGCTTGGTCGCACGCACACGCCGACCAACGTGCAGCGTGCCGTTGATGCGATCGCGGCGTCTGGAATCGACAACTTCAACGTCGATGTGATCTACGGCGGTGCGGGCGAATCGTTGGCCGACTGGTCAGCGACGATCGACAGTGTCATCGCCCTCGGGGCTCCGCACGTGTCGGCATATGGTCTCACGGTCGAGAACGGCACTGCGCTTGCTGATCAACCCGAGCGGCATCCTGATGACGATGACCAAGCCGACAAATATGACCTCGCCGACGACGCATTCGCCGCGAGCGGTCGCCTGAACTATGAGATTTCAAACTGGGCGTTGCCGGTCGCGAGTGTCGTCATAACGCCGTGTATTGGAGCGGCGGAGACTATGCCGGGTTCGGCAGTGCCGCCCACGCCCATCGCAACGGCCGCCGTTCGTGGAATGTTCGCACCCCCGACCGATACCTCGAGCTCGTCGAATCAGGTGCATCTGCCGAGTCGTCACACGAATCGCTCGATGCCCGCACGCGCAAGCTCGAACGCCTGCAGTTGCAGTTGCGCACGCGCGATGGTGTTCCCCATGACGCTCTCAGCGACGACGACCGCAGTGAGCTGAGCGAACTCGTGCAGCCGCGCGGCGATCGACTGGTGCTCACCCGTGCGGGTCGCTTGCTTGCCAACGAAGTGTCGCTGCGCCTGCGCGCCTAGCCACCCGCGCCGCCCAGCGCGCCGAACTGCCTGCCACACCCAGACAGGTAGGCTGACGGTCGCTTTCGGGCGTGTAGCTCAGTTGGTTAGAGCGCCACCTTGACATGGTGGAGGTCCCGGGTTCGAGTCCCGTCACGCCCACCACGATCGTTGAGTGATTCAACCAGGTCTTCCGTCGACACGCACATTCGAAGAGGGCTGCGCACGTTCTCATTTGAGTTCCGTCTATTACTACAAAAGTAACCATATGACTACTAGAGTGGTCATGCACAAAACACATGGATGTCTCATCACCAATCTCGTCGGTTATCCCAGGGGTGCCCGGAGTTATTCTTCAGGTGCTCGCACGCACATCACAGCCACTAACCGGTGCAAAGATTGCCGACCTCGTCGCACCGCGGTGGTCTCGGGCGGGTGTCACTAAGGCCCTGCACGGGCTCGTTGAAAGTGGTCTCGTCATCTGCATGCCGGCAGGTCGCGCCAACCTTTACACGCTGAACCGAAAACATGTTGCCGCGGCCGCCGTGCTCGAGTTGTCTCAACTTCGCGCAACGCTCATCAATCGCATTTCCGCAGCGGTGCGGGCCTGGCCAACTGCCGCCACTGCTGTGTACATGTATGGTTCGCTCGCGCGTGGCAGTGGCAACAGCGCGAGCGACATCGACCTGCTCGTTGTTCGCCCCGCGCATGTGCGCGAAACCGACGAAAGATGGTCGGCGCAAACCATTCGCTTGGCAGACAAGGTGCTCGATTGGAGCGGTAATGACTGTGAGATTCTCGAGTACACCGCGGTCGAGTTGCAGCGTCTCGCGAAGCGCAAAGATGCACTGATTTTGTCACTGCGTAGAGATGCGCAGCTGATTGCTGGTCAACGTGTCAGGGGGCTGCTAGAAACCCGCTGATGGGTGTGGCTCAAACAGCGCAATTGCATCTCGAGAAGGCGGGGGAGTTCTTGGCGGCCGCTCGCATCGATTTGGCAGCTGGACACGTGAATGCCGCAACATCCAACGCAGTCCTCTCGGGTATCAATGCGAAAGACGCGGTCTGCCTCAAACTCACTGGCGCTACGTCCAAGAGTGATGATCATCGTAGGGCAGTCGCAGAATTGCGGTCGGCAGGAGAGAGTGGCGCAAGTCTTGCCTCGGTGCTTGCACGGCTACTCGGGTTGAAAACGCGCTCGCAATACCAGACGACCTCAGTCGCACGGTCTGATGCCACGAAGGCCATCGAGTGGGCGGCTCGACTGTATGAGTCAGCCGACAACATCTTGCGCGCCTGAATGCAGTGCTCTCGGCGGTGCAGAAAGTGCGCTACACCCCATGCCTACCGTCGTGCGCACGATGACGACGCTCACCACCCACACCCACACCTGCACCGACGACTCCACTGCGGCCGCTTCGTCGGCCAAGCGCCCCCGCCCGAGCGTCTTTGAACGTCGTCAGGCAGATCTTGCCGAGGGTGTGCTCAAGCTGAGTCCGTCGTCGCTCACGTTTCTTTACGACGAGTGCAAGGCGTGTTTTTGGCACCACTACAACGGGCGACCGCGTCCGTCGACGGCGTTCCCCAAGGTGTTCGGTGCGCTCGACAACGCGCAGAAAGAGTTCTTCGTCGGCCGCAGCGTGAAAGAAGTTTCCCGCTCGCTTCCGGCTGGGGTCATCGAGCGGGGAAGAAGGGTGAAGTCTGAGGCGATTGCGGTCGCTGGCACCGAGTATCGCGTGCAGTTCTCTGGTGACACCGACACGATCTTGCGTTTCTCTCGCGCGGGTGTCGGGGTGTGTGACTTCAAGACATCGACCCCGGGCGACGAGGCTGCCGCCCTTTACGGCCGCCAGTTGCATGCCTATGCCTTTGCGCTTGAACGCCCCGCCAACGAGGTGTCGCGCATGGCTCCGGTGTCACGCATGGGGCTGATTTGCTTTCCACCGCTCGACATGGTCGAGTTGCCCGCGGCCCGCGGCACAAAA
>RFMM01000111.1 GCA_009927665.1 Actinomycetota bacterium | reverse complement strand
TATCGCGTTGAATTCCTGCTCATCGGCGGACTCGCTGTTTCCCATCATGGATATCCACGATCGACCGCCGACATGGATGTCTGGGTTGCCCAGAACCGAGCAAATGCTGAACGACTCGTCAACTGCCTTCGCGAATTTGGGTTTGACACTCCAGAGTTGACTCCGGAGCTTTTTGAAGACCCCAATCGCATCGTGCGAATGGGTCAGGCTCCAGTGCGAATAGAGATCGTGACTCAGATCTCGGGTGTCGAGTTTGAGAAATGCTTCCCCCGAGCTGACTTGTTAAACGTAGACGGCAACATCATTCGCGTGATCTCGCTCCAAGATCTGCGAGCAAACAAGCGTGCTAGTGGCAGACCGAAAGATCTTGATGATCTTGAAAATCTGCCGGAGTAGCCCTAGAGGCAGCGAAATCAAATCAGGTCGACAAAGCAGTAGTGATGGTTAGTCACCCTTCGGCACCTGCTTGGCGGCACGAGAAAGCCGGGCGTTGGCTGACGCGCGCAGGGCGGGGTTAGTCGGTGCCGGGGCGGCGGGTGAACTCGGCGTTCGGGTCGCCTTTGTAGTTCGACGGCAGCGTCGCACGCAATTCGGCTTCGGTGGGTTCGCGATGTTCGCGCGCTTCGGGTGGCAGCAAGTTGCTGATCGCCGACATGATGCGCACGGTGTTTTCGTCGGCGAGTTGATTGGCGAGCTCTACCGCCACGGGCTCGCCCGGCGTCACGCCGTCGCGCCGCAACGCCACCTCAGGGCCGACGGTGATGGTGACGCGCGGTGGGTTCGCAACATTCCACACCATCGGCACTTGCGAATTGCGCGGCCACACTTTTTCGGTACCCCACAGGCCGAGTGGAATCACCGGCGCGCCACTCATGACCGCCAGTCGTGCGGCACCCCAGCGACCCTTCAACACGGGGTCAAAGAACGCACGCCCACGCGGAATGGTGCCTTGCGGCATGATCGCCACCATCTCGCCGGCGCGCAACGCAGCGAGCGCAGATTCGATCGGTGCATCGCTACCCGTGCCGCGATCGACACGAATGCCGCCGAGTGCTGCGGCGAGCTGGCCGATAACGGGGGCATCGAACACTTCTTTCTTGCCGAGAAAGCGGACGGTGCGGTTGGTCTTTCCGACGGTCAGCGACACGGCGAACACGTCGAAGTAGCTGCGGTGGTTGCCGACAAGAATCGCGGGGCCAGAAGTGGGAATATTCTCGGTGCCCGTGATCGTGAACTTCGCGAACGGAATCAACTCGGGCCGCGAAAAGTTGAGCGCGAGTCGCTGCAACTCGGTGCCGATGACCGGCACCTTGCCCACACCTGGCGACACGTCGAAATGCATCACCGGCCAGCGGCGCGCGGTGGCGAGCACCTGCAGGCGGGCGTCGGGGTTCACGGCGTGGGGTTTGCCGACGGCTTCGAGCAACGGCGAGTCGTAGATGCTGTCGGTGTAGGCCGCGCAGTCGGCGATGTTCACCCCGTTGGTTGCGCACCACTCGTTGACGCTCGCGAGTTTGCCGCCCGACCACACGAAGCGGCCGTCGAGTTCGCCCGTGTAAACACCGCCTGAGTCGACCGCGTAGCGAGTGGCGATCACATCGTCGAAGCCGAGCGAGCGCGCGAACTCTTCGACGAAATCAAAGGGTGACGTGGTGGCGAGCACCACCTTGTCGCCGTTGGCGCGGTGCTGCTCGATGGTCGCGCGCGCGAACGGCTGCACCAGTTTGGTGAGTTCAGGAATCGCCGTCGCCACCGCCTCGCGCACGGCGCGCTGCGACTTCCCCTTCATTGCGGTGGCGCCTTGGCGCGCGAGCAGCATCGACGGCAGGGTTTCTCCGACCGTGTTGAACACCTTGTAGAGCAGCGACTCGCCGGGCACCGACGCCGGCACGAGTTTGGCGGCACGCAACGCGGCAGATATCGCCGGGCCGCTCGCGCCTGACAACAGCGTGCGATCGAGGTCGATGAACGCTGCACCAGCCATGCGAGAAACGCTACGGCGCAAGCGTCTAGCCTTCGCGTCGTGACGAGCGTGCACGAACCCGCGCTGCACGCCGACGTCGCCGACGAGCCGCGAGTGCACCTGCAACGCAAGGTGCCCGGGGCGGTGTCGGCCGGGGTGCGTGTGGTTGCTGGAGGCCGCCGGGTCGTGTGGGTCGAATTCGACGACTCGGTGCACAAAGGCGCCCTCTCACGCGCCGCCTCACAGGTGCTGACGAACGCCGCCAACACCGCCCGCGACAAGCGGCTGCCGCTCGTGTTGTCGCTTGCGTCGTCGGGTGCCGACATTTTGGAAGGCGTGGCCGCGCTCGACGGTTGGGGTCAGGCGGCGCGGGCCATCAGTCGCTGCTCGGGTGTGGTGCCGAGTATCGCAATCGTGCACGGGCCAGCGGTGTCAGGGCCAGCGTTGCTCATCGGTCTGTGCGACGTGGTGATTATGACGAGCGACTCGTATGCCTTCGTGTCGGGCCCGACGATGGTCGCGCAGATGACCGGCATCGAAGTGAGTAACGAAGAACTCGGCGGCACCGATATTCACGCGCGAGAAAGTGGTGTTGCGAGTTTGGTTGCGAGCGACATTCAGCATGCCCACGCGCTGCTCGACGAGGTGCTGCGCTATCTGCCGAACCACGTCGACGAACTCACTGCAATGATCGAAACCGGCGACCCGGTGAATCGCACGTGTGATGAGCTGAACACGATTCTTCCGTCATCATCGACCGGAAGCTACGACGTGCGCAAAGTGATCGAGTCGATCGCCGACGACGGTGCATACCTCGAGTTGCGCAGTGGATGGGCCGGCAATATCGTGACCGCGCTCGCGTCGATCGGTGGCCATTCGGTCGGCATCGTCGCAAATCAGCCGTTGGCGCTCGCGGGCACCCTCGACATTCAGGCGTCACAGAAGGCGGCGCGCTTCGTGGCGTTCTGCGACGCGTTCAACATCGCGATCGTGACGCTGGTCGACACACCGGGCTTCTACCCCGGCAAAGATCTCGAGTGGCGCGGCATGATTCGCCACGGCGCACAACTCGTGTTCGCCTACGGTCGGGCCACCGTGCCGCGGGTGTGTGTGATCTTGCGCAAGAGTTACGGCGGCGCCTACATCGTGATGGACAGCAAACGCATGGGAAACGACATCTGTCTCGCCTGGCCCACCGCCGAACTCGCGGTGATGGGAGCCGGCCAAGCCGCCGCCATCTTGCAGCGCCGCGCGACCCCAGACGAACGAGCCGAATTCGAACGCGACTACGAAGAACGCCTGCTGAACCCTTATGTTGCAGCCGAGCGTGGCTACGTCGACGCCGTCATTGCCCCTGCGGAAACGCGAAGTGAAGTGTTGGCGGCACTCGACATGTTGTCGAGCAAACGTGAGAAGTTTCCCAAGCGAAAACACGACAACGGCCCGCTGTAGCCGAGCGTTCGGCAAGTAGCGTGAGCGAGCGGAAGAGGAAGCTTCCGCAACTACATCTCGAAAGGCCTCACGATGGCTGAGACAATCACGATTATTGACGACCGCACCGGCAAACAAGTGACCGTGCCGATCACCGGGGGTGTGTTTGCCTCTTCGGCACTGCGCCAACTTGACCCGAAACTGCGCATGTACGACCCGGCTTTTCTCTCGACCGCCTCATGCAAGTCGTCGATCACCTATCTCGACGGCGATGCCGGCATCTTGCGATACCGCGGCTACCCCATCGAGCAGTTGGCGGAGAAGTCGACTTTTCTCGAAGTGGCCTATCTGCTGTTGAACGGCGAGTTGCCGACCGACGCACAGCTCGAGAAGTGGGTGTATGACGTCACCCATCACACGATGATTCACGAAAACATGCGCAAGCGCTTCGTCGACGGTTTTCACTATGACGCCCACCCGATGGGCATGTTCACCTCGGCGATTGCCGCACTCGGCACGTTCTACACCGACGCAAAAGACATCGACGAAGACGACTCACTCGCCAAACAAACGCTGCGGCTCATCGCCAAGACGCCGACCATTGCCGCGATGTGTTATCGCTTCAGCATGGGCCTGCCGTTCGTTTCGCCGAATAATGCCCTCGACTATTCATCGAACTTCTTGAACATGATGTTTCGCGTTGGTGACGACCATCGGGTCAACCCGGTGCTCGCCAAGGCCATGGATCTGCTCTTCATCTTGCACGCCGACCACGAACAGAACTGCGGCACCACTGCCATGCGCGTGGTGGCATCGGCACACGCCGACCCCTACAGCGCGGCTGCTGCGGCGTCGGCGGCGCTCTATGGTCCGCTGCATGGCGGAGCCAACGAAGCCGTCGTGCACATGCTGACCGAAATCGGTTCGATCGACAACGTGCCGGCGTTCATCGCCGATGTGAAGGCGGGTAAAGGTCGCCTCATGGGCTTCGGCCATCGCGTGTACAAGAACTATGACCCGCGCGCCGCAATCATCAAGAAGGCGGCCTACGACGTGTTCGAGGTGACGGGCAAGAACCCGCTGCTCGACATCGCGCTGAAGCTCGAAGAAACTGCGCTGAAAGACGACTACTTCGTGCAGCGCAAGTTGTACCCAAACGTCGACTTCTATTCAGGGTTGATCTATCAGGCGCTCGGCTTCCCCGTTGACATGTTTACGGTGTTGTTTGCGATTCCGCGTACCACCGGTTGGCTCGCTCACTACGCCGAGTTGCTGCGTGACGACGACCAGAAGATCTCGCGACCGATGCAGTGGTACACCGGCGTCGAGGCGCGCGACTATGTGGCGGTCAACAAGCGCTAA
>RFMM01000258.1 GCA_009927665.1 Actinomycetota bacterium | reverse complement strand
GGTCAGGTAGTGAGCATTACCAACCCGCGCGATGCCCGAACCCACGGCATCGAAGTGATCTATCAGCGCCTGGCTCTCGCCGACAACATTGATGCAGCAGCCAACGTGTTTCTTGGCCGTGAGCTACGCACTCGTGCCGGCGCCCTTGACGATTCCGCGATGGCATCTGCAACCCGCGACGTGATGAAGCGCTTGAACCCGCGCTTCAAGAATTTGAGCACTGCGGTGCGATCGCTTTCAGGTGGGCAACGCCAATCAGTGGCCATTGCACGAGCCGTGCATTTCAACGCCAAGATCCTGATCATGGATGAGCCAACGGCTGCACTCGGACCAGCGGAGACCGAGCAGGTGCGTGAACTGATTGCCCAACTCAAGTCAGAGGGCATCGGCATCTTTCTCATCAGCCACGACATTCACGACGTCTTTGATTTGGCTGATCGCATCAGCGTGATGATGCAAGGTCGACTTGTCGGCACCGTCGAGAAGAGCAAAGTCACCAAAGACGAGGTGCTTGCGATGATTATTCTCGGCAAGACGCCGGCGGGTGCCAACTAGTCGCGAGTCATTTCTCGTCGCGAGTCAGTCGCCCGCGAACCTGTCACGGGCTGGTTGCCAACGAACAGGAGTCGCCCCACGTTGCAGGTCGTAGAACGAATTCGTGTCGACGGCTTGCCACTCACCTGGTGCAGCACCGGGGAAGGTCACCCGAATCTCCGCGGTCGACGAATTCCCAACACCAAAGTGGATCCAACCCATCTCACCACTGGCGTGACCGCCGCCGACGGTGTGTTCACGCGTGATGATCTCGTCAGTCGTGCGCACTTCAACGAAGGCACCGACTGCGCTGGTGTTTGGTGCTGGCTGGCGCAGCCTCACGGCCAGCCAACGCCCCATCGTTCGTGGTGAGTCACTCGTGCCGTTGCCGACGTTGCGACGCACCTCTACCTGCACGCGACGATTGACGACTACGAGGTCGAGCAGGCCGTCGAGGTTGAGATCAACGAGTGCTGCGCCGCGCGAGCGCGCATCGTTGGCGATACCCGATTCGCTACCCCGCTCGACGAACGTGCCGTCAGCAGTGCCGAGCAGCAGATTGTTGGGGTCATTTGCCGCGTAGTCGATTTGACCCTCGACGTTGCCCTTGGCCACAAAGAGGTCAATGAAGCCGTCGTTGTTCACGTCGTCAAACTCGGGGTGCCACGCTGTCGACGGCAAGATGTCGCCGCCGACATACGGTCGGTGAGCGGTCACGCCACGCGCCAGAGCGATATCGCGGTACGTCGGCTCGTTGACACCAGGCTCGAGTGTCTGCAGTTTGTTGTCTGACTGGCTCGTGAGATAGATCTCTGGCTTGCCGTCACCGGTGAGGTCGTGGCTGGCAATGCCCATTCCCCAAATCACGAGGTCACGCCAGCCATCGGCCGCTCGGTATTCATAGGGTGGCTCACCGGCACGAATGCGCCACAACTGCTCGCGCGCCTCTCGGTCGTAGTTGCGATCGTTGCTCACCCGTAGGTCGACTCGGCCATCGCGATTCCAGTCGGAAAAGAGCACCGACAACGTGCAATGCCCCGGCAACTCAACCGCCGCTGAATATACGGCACCGGTTGGTCGCCACAGCTTGTTGGTTCCACACTTATAGGTGTCTGGCACGAGATAACTGCCGAACACCATCGTGGGAAGTTGATTTCCTGTCTCCCACGTGGCAGAGAACGAGACCGTCCAGTCGGCATCGGGATCAATGCCAACCTTCTCGGTCACGTCGTCAAACTCGCAGTTACCGAGTCCACCCAAGATGGCATTGCCACCACGACGCAGCACTGCAAGATCGAGAAGACCGTCATTGTCGACATCAAGCGGATACGCACCCGTCACGAGAGTGAGATCGGTGACCGACGAAGGCTTGACGACGAAGCGCAAGGCACCGCCGACAGTGCTCTCGTTCACGTACAGAGCCGCCGGGCGCTCACCGCCAGCGAAATAGAGATCGGGGAATCCGTCGTCGTTGCAGTCAAATGTTGCGACACCACCACCTACGAAAAATGGAAACTCTCCGTCGTATGCATGGGTGATTCCCGCCGCGGCGGTCTCATCTAAATAGATGGGAGTCGCGGGACCTCCGTCGTTGGATGTGCGTGACCAGAGCAACGCCAATGCACCGAGCACGATGACGGCCATGCTGACGATGAGCGCTCGCCGCCGCATGGTCGTGGGCAGTGTCAGAGTTTGGCGGCGATCACGCCGCGTCAGGCACTGGTAGCTCGGCAACGATGAGCCACCGGGCACCGGTGGCTCGGCGTAACGCCCACATCGTTCGCAATGGCTCTGAAGTGCGAGAGACAACGGTGCCGTTGGTGTCGCGAACTTCGGTCGTCACGGTGCCGGTCGCAATCATTCCGAGGCTCAGGCCGTCTTGTCGACCGAAGGGAACCAGCAGGGTGACCCGAACGTCATCAAACGCGTGGAAGTGGAGTGTGGTGAGACCGCTTCGCTCGGCGTTGCTGAGGCGCTCACGCATCGCGTCGAGTCGGTCGCCGTGTGCCACCGCGTCAAGCAATGCCGCGTCGCGCTCGACTAGGGCCTGATTCTCGAGGGCGAGGTTCTCGGCGAGAGTCAACACGATGGTGCGTGCTCCATCGACGCTGATTTCGTGATTCCAGTTGACCACAGCATCATCGACGCTGATGTTCGGAAACGTTGCCGGGTCGATGCGTGTAGCGAGGCGGCCCATCAGATTCTCGGGCTCGCTGGCGAGAATTCCCTGCGCTGACTGAGCACCAAAGGCGAGTGCGCCGACCACGAGCACTGTGGCCAGCGTGATTCCCCCCGTGCGCTTGACCAGCGTGGTGACTGGGGCAGCGGCGGCGGTGCCATTCAGTGCTCGACGAATGAAGACACCCAAACGGTCGTCTTCAGCACCAGCAGTCGGCACCATGTGCTCGACCAACGGGCGCACTGCGGTCATCAGCGTGAGGCCGGCGAGCAACGCAACCTTTGCACCAAACTCGGTCTCTTGTGGTGCCATCAGCATGACGCAGACAACGCCGACGAGTGCGCCAAAGACGATGCGACCCACTCGACCCTGGGGCACGGTGCGTGGGTCGGTAATCATGAAGTAGGTAAAGATGAAAATCTCTGGCGAGGTAATCAGCGTCAACCACATGTTCGTGCCGCACACGGGGGCAAAAGCCCAACGCGCCGTGAAGCACTGACCCGAAGCAGCGTTGATTGCGGTGCCGGCCGTCAACACCAGCCAGAACGAGATCACCGTCGTCAACAAACCAAGCCGGTTGGTGATGAGCGAACCACCAACGAGAATCACAAGATAGGCGATGACCATGGCTGGGTTTGAGAGCGGCGCCCACCAAAAGTCGAGTGGCTCAACTCTGCTGCTGCCGAGCACGATGAAGGCAATGACGAGGCCGACGTTCGATGGGTTGAACACATGCGAGCCATTGCGTCGCACGATGAACTTCGTCAACAGAGAGAATGCAGCAATGCCTGAGAACATCCACCACTGGTGGAAGCTCCAGTGGTCACCGACAGGTGTGCTGGGCACCCGCAAGATCAATGCGATGCCACTGCCGGTGAGCATTGCGCTCGCTGGCCAGACGAATGCACGCTTCTCGCGGAAGGTGATCGCCACCTGCAAGACGAAGCACGTGAGTATTGCCGAGAGAATCTGCGGCACGCTGACGTGAAAGCCGAGACCAACTTGTCCCAAGGTGTGCAAAGTGATGACGACACCCGCGACGTGCAGTCGCGAGTCGCGAAGGCGAGGTAAGACGAGCGGGTAGACCTGCGAACCGATGCGCACCGAACGACCTGCAACCAGGCTCGGGGCGGCCATTACTGGCGCCATGGTTTCCCCCACGCCAAAAGAGTAGTGGCGCGAATCCTGGTTCTGGCAAGGCCTGCTGACGAATCAGGAATACGCTTCAAGCACGGCGCGTGTT
>RFMM01000188.1 GCA_009927665.1 Actinomycetota bacterium | reverse complement strand
CGGCGATTCAAGCGAAGCGCAGAGTCGATTGACACAGCTGTCACCAAGACGATGCCGACGACGATGTCTTGCGATGGCGAGTCGATGCGCAACAGCACCATGCCCGAACGCAACGACTGCATGACTACTGCGCCGAGTACTGCGCCTGAGATGGTTCCAATGCCGCCAGCAAACGATGTTCCACCGATCACTGCGGCCGAAATCACGTCGAGCTCGTTCTGAATGCCGAGGTTGGTGACCGCCGCATTCAGTCGAGCGGTCTGCACTGCGGCGGCAACTGCGCACAAGACCCCCATCAAGACGAACGTCATCATGATCGTGCGTCGTGTATTGATGCCACCGAGTTCGGCGGCTTCTGGGTTGCCGCCAATGGCGTAGACATACCGACCGAAACGGCGGCGGCGAGCAAGATACGTGACGACGACCGTAACCAGAATCAGGATGACCACGGGATTCGCCACACCTGTCGGATCACCCGTGATGGGTGACTCGTATCCAATTGCGATGAGCCAGACACCGAGCAAAATCACCAAACAGGCGATGGCGGCAAAGCCGATGTCGAACGTCAGCGGCCGCACTCCGAGGTCGTAGCGCTGGCGGCGACGACGCGCCAACCACACGCTGAACACGGCGCCGACACAGCCGAGCACCGCGAGAATCCAACTGCGACCCGCACCCAGTGACCCGTTTGGCCCGCCACCGAGCAGTTGGAAGTTGGTGTCGAGAGGCGAGATGGTTTGACCCTGCTCGCCCATGCGAAAGATCATTCCGCGCCAGACCAAGAAACCACCGAGTGTGACGATGAAGGCCGGCACCCCGCCGTAAGCGACGACTGCACCTTGCACCGCACCGATGGCGGCGCCGAGAACGATGCCGATCGCGAGGGCAATCGCCCAGGTATACGGCTGGTCGAAACCGAGCCCGAGTTGTTCAGGAATCCAGCGCGCCTGCGCGACCGCCATCACGTAGCCGAGGAAGCCGAGCAATGAGCCAACCGACAAGTCAATATTGCGCGACACGATGATCAGCACCATGCCCGTCGCCATGATGGCAATTGATGCACTCTGCACCGAGAGGTTCCAGAGATTGCGCGAGGTAAGGAACGCGCCGTCTGAGAGCACGTGGAAACCCACCCAGATCACGATGAGTGCGGCAATCATTCCCGCCAGACGTGTGTCAATTTCGGTGGAAGCAAGTACCGCTCGCCAGTCACGACGCGAGGTCGCTGGCGTTGCAGTCGACTCAGCCGCGCGAGTGTCGCTCATGCTCTCTGCCCCTCATACCCACTTCAAAAAGTAGCCGTAAATGAAACGTGCCCTCCGCCCCTTGCGGGACGGAGGGCACGTCGCGTGTCAGTGACAACGCTGCCCGGTCACGGGCAGGCAGCCACCGATCCTGCAGTGACACCTTGGCAGAGCGTGGCCTGATCGGTCCAGCCGGCGTCGATCACTTCGTTCAGGTTGTCCTGAGTGATCGGCTTCGGAACAAGGAAGATCGAGGAGATCTCATTGCCACCAGGCGTGGTGAACGGCGAGGCGCCAGCAACAGCGGAGGCGTCTGCATTCGCGCAGAGCGCGAGAGCCGACTCACCAGCAGACTTGCCGAGTTCGCGTGCGTCTTTCCACACCGTCAGCGACTGCGTGCCGAGGGCAACGCGGTTCAGCGCGGCCTGTTCGGCGTCCTGACCAGACACCGGCACTTTGCCGGCGAGGCCCTGAGCAGCCAGAGCGGCGATTGCGCCACCGGCCATGCCGTCGTTCTGGGTGAGTACGGCATCAATCTTGTTGCTTTCGGCCGAGAGCACCTGCTCCATGGTGGCCTGAGCGTTTGCCGGATCCCAGTTGTCGGTGTAGGTCTCAGAGACGATTTCAATGTCGCCAGCCGTGACCGCTGCACCGATGACTTCTTCGAAGCCCTCGCGGAGGAAGTCCGCGTTGGCGTCAGTCGAAGAACCCTTGATGATGACGTAGCGACCCTTTGGTACGCGCTTGAAGATCTCTTCGGCCTCGAGGCGTCCGACACCTTTGTTGTCAAAGGTGATGTACAGCGCCTGCGGGTCTTCGATCAAACGGTCGTAGGCGACGACTGGCACGCCTGCACCGATCGCGCTTGCGACGGCCGGCTTAATGGCCGTTCCGTCTTGAGCGAGAACGATGAGCACTTGTGCACCCTGCGAGATGAGGTTCTCCAAGTTGCTGGCCTGCGTCTCTGCTGACGACTTGGCGTCGTTCGAAATGTAGGTACCGCCACCGGCTTCAATAGCAGCCTTGATTGCGGGCTCGTCCCACTTCGCCCAGCGCTCTTCCTGATAGTTGTTCCAGGAGACGCCGACGATGCAGCCTTCAGCGGCCGCTTCTTCGGTTGCCGCTTCTTCGGCAGGTGCTTCGGTGTCGGTGGTTGCCGACTCATCATCGCCACCGCAGGCAGCAAGGAGCAGGGCTCCGGCCGCTACTACGGCTGCGAACTTTCGCATTTTCATGGTTTCTCCCCCATGGATAGTGGTCTCACCCGGATGGTGGGACGCGCGTCACACACTACTCCGCCTGGACTGATCTTGACAAGTAACTTGAGGGCGCACCCCCCCCGACCTCAAGGAAGGACCAGCCACTCGTGACGACCCATGACCGACCCCGTTTTGAGAGCCTGCGCGGCACCCCCGAAGGAATCGGGGCAGTGATGGCAGAGCGGCCGCACAAATACATGATGCTCATGACCTTTGCCCAGGAGATCCTGCGCGAGCAGTCGCATCTGCCACCCGTCGACCGCGAGGTGATTGCTGCCTACACGAGCAAGTTGAACGGTTGTGAGTATTGCTGCGGGTCGCACACCGAGTTCGCCAAATCGCTTGGCGCCAGCGCCGACGACCTCGCCGTCGTTGAGCACGGCAACATCGACAAACACCGCCTGGCGGCCTTGCTTGCGTACGTAAGGAAGCTGACCCTGGCGCCGAGCACTATTTGTGAAGCCGACAAACAAGCGGTGCATTCGGCCGGGTTCTCCGAAGAAGAACTGAAAGATGCGATTGCAGTGTGTGCCGCCTTCAACTTGTTCAACCGCATCGTCGAAGGACACGGTGTCGCTCCGCACGCCGACTACACGATGGCTGCCAAGATGATTAACACCCACGGCTACGACCGTCGCCGATAAACCCACTTTCAGAGGAGACCACATGATTACCGACCACTTTTCGTTCGGCATGTGGACTGTTGG
>RFMM01000075.1 GCA_009927665.1 Actinomycetota bacterium | reverse complement strand
TTGGCAGGCGCGTGACCCGTTCGGCGACCCGACGCGGCCGGCACTCGACCCGCTGCACATCGTCGACAAACTCGCAGAGATCGGCGCGTGGGGTGTGACGTTTCACGATGACGACCTCGTGCCGTTCGGCAGCAGCGCCACACAGCGCGACGCAATGATTGCCAAGTTCAAGCAGCGCCTTGCTGCGACAGGCATCGTCGTGCCGATGATCACGACCAACTTGTTCTCTCACCCGGTGTTCAAAGATGGTGGGTTCACGAGCAACAATCGCGATGTGCGACGGTTTGCATTGCGCAAGGTGCTGCGCAATATCGAACTTGCCGCCGACCTCGGCGCGCGCACGTTCGTTTTGTGGGGCGGCCGCGAGGGCGCCGAATACGACCACGCAAAAGATGTGCGCGCTGCCCTTGACCGCTACGCCGAAGCGATGAATACGCTCACCTCGTTCGTCATTGAGCGCAAGTACAACCTGCGATTCGCGATTGAGCCGAAGCCAAATGAACCACGTGGTGACATCTTGCTGCCCACGGTTGGCCACGCCATTGCCTTCATCGAAAAACTCGAGCACTCGCATCTTGTGGGGCTCAACCCCGAAGTCGGTCACGAGCAGATGGCGGGTCTCAACTTCACGTCGGGCATCGCGCAAGCGATGTGGCAGGGCAAGTTGTTCCACATCGACCTCAATGGTCAGCGGGGCATCAAATACGACCAAGATCTCGTGTTTGGCCACGGAGACTTGATCAACGCCTTCAGCCTCGTCGACTTGCTTGAGTTCGGCGGCGTCGGCGGTGCACCTTCATATGACGGACCACGCCACTTCGACTACAAACCCTCACGCACCGAAGACCTCGACGGCGTGTGGTTCTCGGCTGCCGCCAACATGCGTATGTATCGCCTCTTGCGTGAGCGAGCCGCCGCATTCCGTGCCGACCCTGAAGTGCAAGACGCATTGCGCGCAGCACGCGTGGGTGAACTCTCGACGCCGACCTTGGCGACAGGTGAGAAATGGTCAGACATCATCGCCAACGACCAAATCGCCAACTTCGATGTCGATGCTGCGGGCGCCAAGGGCTACGGCTTCGTACGCCTGCAACAACTTGCGGTCGAACACTTGATGGGTGCCCGCTGACGTGACACTGGTGGCGGGGGTTGACTCCTCCACGCAGTCATGCAAGGTGGTCGTGCGCGACGCCTACACCGGCGCGCTCGTGCGGCACGGCTCGGCAAAACATCCTGACGGCACCGAGATTGACCCAACGCACTGGGAAGCCGCACTGCACAGCGCCATTCGGGCAGCAGGAGGAATCAACGACGTTGCAGCGCTCTCGATCGCCGGTCAGCAACACGGTGCGGTGTGCCTTGACGACTCGGGCGCGGTCGTGCGCCCGGCACTACTGTGGAACGACACCCGCTCGGCTGATGCTGCCTCTGCCTTGGTGGCCGAACTCGGGGCCGAGACATGGGTCGCCGCCACGGGCTCGGTGCCGGTCGCATCATTCACGGTCACCAAGCTGCGCTGGATCGCCGATCACGAACCAGCGAATGCGCGACGAATCGCCGCAGTATGTCTGCCACACGATTGGCTGACGTGGCGGTTGCGTGGCGCAACCGATCTTCACGACCTCGTCACCGATCGATCTGATGCGTCTGGCACCGGATACTTCGATGCAGCCATCAACGACTATCGCCGTGAGCTGCTGACTCGCGCACTCGGGCATGACGCACTTCTTCCACGCGTCTTGCAACCGTCAGATCGAGTCGAGTGGGGTGCACACATGATCGGCGCGGGGGCTGGCGACAATGCCGCAGCAGCACTCGGCGTCGGTGCGGGCGACGACGCTGTCGTCTCCCTCGGAACTTCAGGCACGGCGTTCGTGCGCAGTCAGGTGAGTGCACGAGATGAGACTGGCTCTGTCGCGGGTTTCGCCGATGCGACCGGAGCTTTTCTGCCGTTGGTCTGCACCCTCAATGCAGCCCGAGTACTTGACGCGACCTGCTCGCTCTTGGGTGTCGATCACTCGACGCTCTCTCGGCTCGCGCTCTGCGCCCCTGCCGGTGCAGACGGGCTTGTTGTTGTTCCGTATCTCTCTGGTGAACGCACGCCGAACTTGCCGCTCGCAACTGGTGGTGTGCTCGGCCTGACACTTGACAACGCGACCCCGGCCCACCTTGCTCGCGCCGCAATCGAAGGTGTGTTGTGTGGTCTCGCCGATGCACTTGACGCCCTCGCAGCACAGGGAGCACGAATTGCTCGTGTGCGCCTGGTCGGCGGCGCCGCGGCATCACCTGCTGTGCAACATATTGCCCCGATGGTGCTCGGAGTACCGGTCGAAGTGCCTCCTCCGAGTGAATACGTCGCCGACGGTGCGGCCCGGCAAGCGGCATGGGCACTCATCGGTGACTTGCCGACGTGGCCGCTCGATGCACCCAGCACGATTGTCGAGGCGCAAGCGACAGCTCAGGTGCGCGAGCGATATGCCGAAGCACGTGATCATTGGCTGCGACGCGAGCAA
>RFMM01000021.1 GCA_009927665.1 Actinomycetota bacterium | reverse complement strand
TGTTTCCATATCCCCCTGCGGGTCGCACCGCGACCTGGTGAGGTTCAGTTGCCACCACCCCTATTGGGGTGTTTCTTGATGCAGAGACCACGATACCTGCCAGGTGGAACAGGGTTCGTCGGTTGAATATAGCACTAAGTCAGACAACAGTTGCGTGACACAATTGACCCAATGGACGGTCAAGCCGGGCTCGAAGAGGTGCTGAGTTGGTTTCGCGCCGCTGGTGGCTCAGTGGGAGATACCGATGAAGTTCCCGTCGAGGTCAGCTATCAAAGCTGCCTTTTTTATGCAGGTGCGTGTGAGGACTTCGGTGCAATTGTCGAGGTCACGGGACTGCTCCACCTTGGAAAAGAATCCGGCGAACGAGAAGAGGCGCTGATCAGCGAACTCGAAGACGAACTCTCGGAGAACTGTCCTCCTGGAATTGAGATTGAGTCAAGTTTCAGCGTTGGAACTGACTTATGGTCGGTACTGCGACTAAGTGAGACCGACTTCGCACCCGAAACTTTCGGCCCGAAGATGCGATCATTCGTTGACTATTCATTGCGAACAATTGACACAGTCCAGAATCGTTTACACCCACTTGAGGTCGTTCAACCCTCAGCAAACTCGGACGTACTCGCGAAGTTTCATGAGCTCGTGGGTGTAGAAGAGCTCCTCGCTCGAGCCGAGGAGCTGCTCGCCCTAGCCAAGCTCGACGCACTCCGCTCCAAGGAGGGACTCAAGACATCGACCTACTCCCCACACCTCGTGTTCACTGGGAATCCAGGCACCGGAAAGACCACGGTGGCGCGCCTTATCGGAGCCCTCTACAAACAGATCGGCATCCTGCCGAGCGGACACCTCATCGAAGCTCGACGATCCGATCTGATTGGTCAATACGTGGGACAAACCACCCCAAAAACCGAAGCCGTTATCAGAACAGCACTCGGTGGTGTGCTGTTCATCGACGAGGCGTACACCCTGGCAGAAGGCAAAGACCGAAACTTCAACTACGGCGAAGAGTGCATCGCGACACTCCTCCAGGAAATGGAGAACAAGCGAGGACAATTCGCGGTCATCGTCGCCGGGTACCCCGATGAAATGACGAGATTCCTCGATTCGAACCCCGGTCTGCGGAGCCGCTTCGACCAAACCTGGCATTTTCGCGACTACACCAACCAAGAACTCGTCACAATCATTGAGAACTACGTCTCGAAGAACGACTACCTACTTGAAGAAGGCTGTCAGGAAAAACTAATGACAGTTTTCTCGTCAATCAAGCGCGACCGCAACTTTGGGAACGCGAGACTCGCCCGTCAGATCTTTCACTCAATGAAGCGTCGGCAAGCAGTTCGAGTGACACGCGCCGGTCTCAACAGTCGTAACGACTTAATGAAAATACTTCCCGAGGACATCGAACCGCTCGAAGCAACACCCCCGAAACCCCCTATTGGATTCAGGCGCGGATAAACCTCCGAAGATTCCGATCACATGAGGACGATCTGGACTTGGTGTGACCCAAGTCCAGATCGCCTCAGTGTCTGACTAACCCCAACTCTCTAGAGGACTTGCATCTCTCTAGGTCTCAGGAAGTAGGGGCTGTTGCCTCCCCGGCTCTGGACCTCTGGGCTGAGATACCCCTTCGCTTCCACTCGCTGACCTTCTTTGAGTCCGTCGATGAGATCAAACAGGGTGTGGTTCCCGACGAACATGACGATGGTTCCCATGTGCGTTGCGATCTTGACGAGTCGGTAAGGGGTGCCGGAGCTCTCTTTGAGTGTCTCGGACTTCTCGAAGGTTCCTGTGCAGGTCCATTGGCAGTAGTCGTTTAGGTCGTTTCTCATTGCGGGAGCTCCGCGTAGAACGTGACTTCCGGGAACTCGCTGAGCGCGTTCACTTCTTCGGTCCACCAGTCGATAAATCCAGCGATGTACTCGGGTGTCACGCCGGTGCCGAAGATGAGCGTGGATTCAATGCCGACCATGTAGGTGCGTTCGCTGGTAACAGGGCGGTTGGTGTCCGGGTCGATGGCAGCGAAGGCTTGGGACCAGCGTGTGCGGTTCCAGTCGTTCGCCCAGCGCAGCGGGTCTCCCCGCACCCACAGCGGTACTCGTGCCCGAATCCCTAGATGGAAAGGTCCATCACCGGTCATCGCAATCTGCCAGGCAATCCCGTAGGTGCGGGAGTTGATCCTGGTGTCGCAGTCAGGTTCGTCGGGGAGAATCTCGGCGTCGAGTCCGAGTTCACGGATCACGGCGGCGATTTCGTCGACGGTGTACAGGTTCTTCATAATATTCTCCTTGTTTGAGTTGTTATTGGTGTATTGCGACTGAAAGTATGTCGTGCGATTACGTCGAGCGCAATAGTGGCTGAGACTTTTCTGGTGCAATTTCAAAATCGAAGGCACTTGCACTTCGTAGCGACATGCGCTATGCGACGTAGCAGCTAGTGACAAGGTGCTATGTCACTAGCAACAAGGCGCTATGCGACGTAGCGCTCTGCAACGAGGGGTACTTGACCTTATGCGACTAGGTGAGTCTCAATTGTCTGGATGCTGCAACCCGAAGCGTTTTCCGAGGAGGCGGTCAGTGTCTCTGCTGCTTGAGAATTCCCCGGAGTTCGTCAATCGTCAGCATTGGTTTGCGGATATGAATCATTCGGTGACAATTCGCGCAGAGAATCGCGAGGTCAACAAGGCGCGTCTTTGTTTGTCCGCTTTCTGAAAGTGGAACCTTGTGGTGGCACTCGGCAAACCCGTCACCGCGAGAGCCGTAAGTGACGGAGAAGTCAAACCCGCATGCTTCGCAGGTGAGTGCTCCGGAACACTCGGAGCGGCGCTGTTGCTTTCGTTTCGCGACGAGCGCCGGGTTTCTCTCCCGAGCGCGATGAACACGGGTAAGTAGTCGCCCCTCAACTGCTTCGTCTTCCTCGTCGTCCTCCACAGTCTCCAGAGCCGACTCAACCTCTTTGGATGCTTCACGAATGCTTGCGGCAAGCTTCTTGACCAGTTCAGGATTGGCATGCAACTCGTCCCACACTTCGCGGTCACCTTTTGAGGTATCGCTTAAGCCGGACCCGCCATAGGTCGGGTCAAGTGCACTGAAATTTGCAGGTTTCATCGAGACGCTGTTCCCGTTTCGAAACTTAGGGTCGTCGCGCCACGCCAGATGAAGCGGCAGCCCGCGCAGCACTTGGCTGAGTGCCACGACTTTTGGGTGAATGTCATCAAGGCTTCCATCCGACAAATAGAGATCAAGCGCCAAAATGAGTTCATCCCTCACCCACGTCGGTGGTCTACCTCGTTTGGCGGTTCGCCGGCCAGAGCCGCTCCTTGACTCAATGAAGTCAAAAAGTTTTGCTGCATCCGTATCAGACAACATGAAGTTTGTGCCCTGTCTGCCGCGGAGTGCAGAAACCTTACTCAGCGCACGATGTGCTGTGATTTCATCTTTCGGAATTGGTGGCTCAATTAAGTAGTCGTATCTGACGTCAACTTTCCACGACCCAAACTCATTCGGTGCCTCGTAACATTCCGAAACAATCTCGCCCACGCCATACAGTCCGGCAGACTTGCCACTAATTCGAAACACAACCCTGTCGCCGTTGCGCATCTCCTGGGGCTTCTGGTTGGCCGACCAGGACCCAACGTCACCCTCCTCCCAATCCGCGAGCAGATCAAACCGCTCTGGGTCGGACTGGAAAATCCATGTAGTCATGTCGCAGCCACAATGTATAGCCCTCTAACGCCCCGTGCACTTCGTGTCGTCAACGCGACACTTCCTTGACATTTCCACGAAGATCAAACTGGTACATCTTGACCCGGTTTTTCAGACCCCACTCGACAGCCTGAGTCGAGTAGTGGCGTGCGAAGAAGTACGGGATTTTCCCCTCGGCTTGTGCGACACCGAAGAGTTGTTGGAGGACACCTCTTCCGACTCCGCTGCTCTGATCTTTGACCTGTGCTACTGCTCGACGTGACTCAACATCTACTCCACCATCAGAACCAGAACCAGTTCTCCGTGCATCAGTAAAGCCCAAGGCGCGCATGTAATCCTCGGCGAGCTTCTCGGCATCCTCCCACGTGTTGATTTCCCGGCGTGAGATTCTCGCTCGCCCTTGCACCGGGGACTGTGACTGGGCTTTGGTTACGGCTTTCAGATTTCGCTCTGCAGCGTTGACTCTTTTGACAAGTTTCTCGCGGTGTTGAACCAAACCTGTGAGCCGAGTGTGTTCGATATCAACGTCTTCTCGAGCCGCGAGCGCATTGTCGTAGGCGGGAAAGCGCGACCTCATCCGCACTACTGCATCACGCTGATAACCCCTTGCAGCAAGTTGATTGAGCACACGTTCTATGCGACTCTCACATGAGAGTCGTCGATGGTTCAGTCGCTCGAGTCGGTCGTCAATTCGGCGATTCTTTGAGTCAAACTCTCTCAAGTCGTGACTGGCTGACTTAGCTCGTCGTTCTGCATCCCGAATCTTCCTCCTCTCGTCTGCGGCAACCTGTCGCTCTAGCCGCTCTCTCTCCCGCTGCCGCGCTTTCTCTTTCTCTCTGGCCGCTTTCTCTCGGCGTTCTGCCTCTTTTTTACGCTTCTCAATCTTTTTCTTCTCTGTGGCGATTCGTCGTATCCGTGTCTTCGTAAGTAGGCCGACGAGAGCATGTTGCTTGCTCGGCTGATCATCTCCCAGATCAGTATCAAAAGGAGATTCAAGGGTCACGATTGCTGCAGCTGCCCAGTCTTGGATGTGTTTGGTTTTCAAGAGAACATCTGCATGCTCGGGAATATCAGGGGCGCAGCGCGAGAGTGGCTTTAACGCATGTTCCAGCGCGCGTAAAGCGTCAGTTGTTTCAAGCTCAAGCTCGTCTAGCACGGAAACTCCATATCGTTCAGCCGACTTTGCAAGATCGCGTGTGGCAACAGATTTGGCGTTCGAGATGTCCTTCTTCTTCTGAGAAAGCTCGTCATGTTTCGTTCTCAACAGGACAAATTCTGGATGCTCCTCACCAAGTTCGGCTGCTGCCTGAGACTCCCTCGCCGTCGCAACAAGCGACTCGCGTAGCTCAGTTAACTTTTGAATCTTCTTTGCCAAGTTCTCTCGCTGGGTCTGCTTTTTGGATAGCGAGATGCGCAGTGCCTTGGTCTTATCGGTGTTTCTCAGCAAAAAATTGTCTCGTTTTGCCAACTGATTCTCCTCCAACGCGCATTCCCTTGTCAGTTGCGTGCGTCTTTTCTCTGCGGCCCTGAGTTGTTCCTCAGCATCTGCGAGTGCTCTCTCTGCCGAATCCGCAGATTCCCTGAGCTCGCCCAAGAAACGCTTCAAATCACTCTTGACTTGACGTTCTTGGTCCTGGATTGCTGTGAGTTCGGCAGTCAGGCTCTCAACAAGGGCTTCTTTCGGCTCAAGAACACGCCGGCTTGAAGTTTTGATGGCTTCTGATATCTGCACACCCCAGGAAATGTCATCCGCGAGAAACCTCTCACACACGGCCCTAGCAATCTCGTCCTTGTCAACGTCAAGAAACGTCCGAACGACCTTCTTCAGATTCTTCACATGGTCGAGATAACTCTTGAGTCCCTTGTCAATGAGCCTCAAGTGCAACCCGAGTTCTCGGCTCGCAAGCACTCGCTCGCTGACACTCACTCGCACTTTTTCCTTCGCCATCAGTACCAACTTTAGGACGCAGATGAGTAAGTCTGTGAAGGTCGTCCATCAATACGTTTAGCCTGAAGCCGACGAAGAGAGCGTTGCGGGGCATTTCTGTTGTCTTGATTCACGTAGCACCCAACCGATACCTTCAACTAGGAACTCATGAACTCTTTCGACGTCAGTGATCTCAGCCCACAGCAGATCGTGGAACTGATTGGTGCACTTAACTCAGATGGAATTCTCCATGCTCTATCGGGCTCAACGCTGAAAGTATCCGACGAGGACTCCGAGGCAGTGTCAATCGCGGTCTCGGTAATGCGCCGCCATACTCAGGCACAAAATGAGGGCGTGGAACGGGTCAGGTACGACATCCGTGAATTTCACGCGTACGAGACCGCAGTATTGAAAGAGAAACTCTCTGCACTGTCGATCGACTTTGATATCACTGACGGCATACTGTCTGTTCCGCGTTCTCGTGAGTCCGAGGTCGACATCGTGATTAACGAGAGTGAGGAAGCACTTGACTCCCTCGAGGCTTCGCAGCACGCGTCCTGGGAAATTCACTCGGGTCAGCGAAGTCCGTCGTGCGAATTGTGCGGACAAACACCTGCCGCCCCAATTGACCTACGCCGCCAAGTAGGCATGGTGGTGCTCCTGAAGACCTACCGAGCCGAGATGACGCTTTGCGAGGCGTGCGCTGCAGAAGCGTACAAACAGTTCCAGAAATCCACTGCAATCAAAGGCTGGACCGGGGTCAGAAGCGCACTCATGAACCCAATCGTTCTCGGAACAAACGCAGTCAACCGAAACAAGCACCGCAAGAAGCTCCAAGGAGGGAGTTAACCGTTATGTCACTTCCCCAACACAACCCGATCGACTTCGGCTGGTTCGTCAAAGGCGTACCGCTAGACCACACCGGAACAGTGAACGCATACTGCGAATGCTGCGGCGACACAAGAACGCAAGAGCAGTTCAAACTTCTCGTCGGCGAAAAACTTGGCTTTGGTACACCAGTCTTTGTCCGACCGTTCATGAAACGCCAATCAACGAAAGGCAAGATCGGAGGCATCCGAGGGCTGATTATGCAGTGCACGACATGCGACAGCCTCTGGCCGTTTGACGACTCAGGGCGCGAAGTCCTCGGTGCCGCTGGGCTCGTACCAGACGGTATGGTCTCGTCAACCCACTTCGCCGACTACCAAAAACGCACCGCGGAACAGGCAGAGAAGCCACAGCGGCCACAACCGCCTTCACGAGCCAAGAAACTCGACTAAGACTTGAGCCTTCGAGTCGCTAGGAAACCTTGATTGTCACGCCGAATTGCATTCCGAAGCCAAAAACCGCGTAAAACCTGAGGTTTAGCGCGTAACCGAAACACGCAAAATCCGTAACTCACAAGAATGCTTTACCGCACCTGGATTGGGGCTGGGAGTTTCGCTCCGCCCTCTAGCGACCCGTGGGCTCTTCAGGCTAGTTGCGCGTTCAACGCACGACGAGTGCGGTGGCAGTGAACTG
>RFMM01000171.1 GCA_009927665.1 Actinomycetota bacterium | reverse complement strand
CGTGCTGCGCTAGAAGCGCGCCATCTCGCGCGTGAACAGCTCTAACCCGAGGTTGCCGAGGTTCAGCGCATAGGTGTGCCAAGCGCGAATGTCGAACGCCGCACCATGTCGAGCCTTTGCTTCGTCGCGCAGCTGCAGCCAAACGCGTTCTCCGAGTTTGTACGAGATCGCTTGAGCGGGCCAACCGAGGTAGCGGTCGATCTCTGAACGGTTGAAGGCCTCGTCGTTCGACGACCTCGCCGACAAGAACTCGAGCGCCAACTCCGGAGTCCAGGCTTCACCTGAATGCCAGCCCCACGTTGCAGGAATCTTCTTCTCACAGTGCATGCCGATGTCGACCACCACGCGTGCGGCACGAAATGCCTGAGCATAGAGATAGCCGAGGCGGTAGTCGGGTCGGTCGAGAAAGCCGAGGTCGTCCATGAGGCGCTCGGCGTATAACGCCCAGCCCTCACCGTGACCACTTACGAATTCATTGCGCTGAAATCGTGACAACTTCTCGCGATTGACCACCGCCATACCAATTTGCAGGTGATGGCCCGGAACGCCTTCGTGATATGCGGTGGTGGGTTCGCTCCACAAGGGGAACCGCGTGCGCCCATTCGCCGGATACCACGTGCTGCCCGGCCGTGAGAGATCTTCGCTCGGTGGCATGTAGTACTGCGCCGCCGCACCACCAGGAGGAGAAATCTTCGCTTCAATCGTCTGAATCGATGCCGGAATATCAAAGTGCTTGTTCGAGATGAGAAACTGCATGGCTTGATCCATCAAGTCCTGCAGCCACTGACGCAGATTGTCCTCACCTTCGATGGCGTGTGCTGGGTCATCGTCAAGTTGGCGACGCACATCGTCGAGTGAGGCGTTGGGGTTGATGCCTTTCGCGCAGCGGACGAGTTCGGCGTCAAGTCGTCGCACTTCTTCAAGACCCCACTCGTAGGCGTCGTCAGCATCAACATGCATACCCATGTAGCGCTGCCGAGCCAGGGCGTGTCGATCTTCGCCGACCCCGTTTCGCGGATCGGCAACAGGTGCATATTCTTTGCGCAAGAACTCTGCGGTCTCGGCGAGCGCTCGTGCAGCATCAGATGCGGCTGCCTGCAGCTCTGATAGCGGAGCACCTTTCACTGATGCGCCGCGCTCGGCGAGTGAGGCAAAGAAGCCGGGTGTGCTCTCGCTACCCGCCCAGCCCTCGAGCATGTCGGCAACGGCGAGCACCTGGCGCAGTGGTGCGACGGTGTGGCGCTGCATGCCAAGTCGCCACGACTCGCGCATGCCGGCGAAGGCCTGCGGCACACGACTCATTCGCTGGGCGATGGTCTGCCAGTGTTCCGCAGTCTCGGTTGGCATCAGGTCGAAGACCGAGCGTGCATAGTCGACGCTGCCCGCCAAAACACGAATGGCACGCAGGTGTTCGCCCGCAGCAAACTCGCGTTCTGACATCTCGAGTGAATTGCGCAAGACACCTGCGGCTAAGCGATCAGCGTCGTTCGATGCGTCGAGAGAGTTGAGCTTGGCCAGAGTCTGGCGATTGAGTGCCTCTTGTGCTTCGTGACCAGCCGGGCTGAAGTCGGTCATCAAATGGTCGCTGCCGGCAATACCCAGTGCCGTTGCGTAACCAGGGTCGAGTTGTGCCAGACGTTCGATGTATGCGTCGGAGAGTTCGTAAACGGGTGATGCCATTCGTACGACACTAAATGATGAAATGTGCGAGGCTCAAAGCGTGCGAGTGCTGGTGACTGGGGCGTCATCCGGAATCGGCGAGGCTTTTGCCCGCTGGCACGCGGCACGCGGTGACGCTCTCGTCATCACGGGTCGCTCGGCCGAACAACTGCAGCGTGTGGCGGTAGACCTGCGATCAGCGGGTGCAACGGTGCAGATCGTCGTCGTTGACCTCGCGACCGCCGCAGGGGTCGACTCACTCGTCGCGCAGGCGGGTGATATTGACGTTGTCGTTGCTAACGCAGGCATCACGCATGCTGCCACCGTTGGTACGACTGATCGTGAAGAACTCGATCGTCTCTCGTACCTGATGTCAACCGGAGTGGTGCGTCTTTGTGAGTCACTCGTGCCAGCGATGCTGCAGCGCGGGCGTGGGGAAGTGGTCGTGGTGTCAAGCATCGCTGCCTTCACCCCGATGCGCAAAGCGGGCCCGTACGCGGCGGCAAAGTCTGCTGTCACGGCGTATGCACGCAGTCTTGCCCTCGAAGTCGGCAGCAAGGGTGTCAGGGTCGTCGCCGTGTGCCCGGGGTATGTGCACACCGACCTGCACCGTCGTGCCGGGCTCGAGCATCTCACCACCAACCTGCCTGAATGGATGTGGCTCGAACCCGACGATGTCGTTCGCGACACTCGCCGTGCTCTCGCCCGCGGCAAGACGGTGGTCGTGCCGGGCCTCGTGTATCGCCTGGTGCGACCGTTTCTCGCCTCGTCGTTGACGCAGGGAGTGTGGCGGCGAATGACACGCCGCTAAGTCAGTTGGTCGACTTGTCTCGCAGGTGTTCGCCGACGTGGCCGATCACTACTCGCCGTTGCTGTTGGTCGAGATAAAAGTAGATTCGCGCTTCGTTGCAGCGAATGTGCGGCCCAAGTTGCACCGACTTACCGTTCCACTCGATGGTGTAATCCTGACCAAACTTGTTGATCGCATTGTCACTGACCGAAGGCGCAAAGTTGAACTTCTCGGTGCAATAGGTGTTGAACAGATGCGGCTCAATGTCACCGCGTCGCAGGCGTGCTGCGAGGTTGTTCAACTCGAGCAGGCTGCCAAAGAGGCGCTGATTCGTCGCAGGGGGAAACGACGTTTTGCCGAGGCGATCTGACAGCGACTCGTGAAAGTCGAGTGCGGCGAACGAACGTCGCGCACGTTCGATCACTTGCTGGGTGCTGCTCCACTCTTTCGGGTCGTTTCGCAGGGCGAGAAGATCGGTGAGTTGGTTGAGATACCGATCGCGATCTTCGGCCATCTTTGCGGTGAGATGCTCGGTCGTCGTGAGATTGTCATGCAGAGCGTCGTAATCATCTTGCAGATTGTTGATGCGTTGTTCGAGTTCCTGGTTCTTGCGGCGCAACTCACCGACTTCGGGTGAAGACGTGTTGGCCACCACTTGCTGAATCGGAACGTTCGACAGTTGGGCGGGTCGAGAGGTCGGGCGTGGTGGCACAGGCAGTGCGCCGACTGCTGCCGCCAATACATCGTGCACAAGCCGTTCATCGTCTTGCTGGGGGTATGCGTCGAGTCGTGCGGCCTTCCCCAAACCAGGCCAGGCGACGATGACCCAACTGCTGCTCGCCTTGCGTTGACCGCTCACCTGGTTAAAGCCGCGTTCGGCTTCAGCGGTGGCGAGGTGATACACGTGGGCTGTGCCGGTGAGCACGCGGGCCGTCTCTGAGCCGGTGGCAATCTTCGCCTTGTTCACGGTGCTCTCGACGATGACGGGCAGTCGTCGCGATGGTGCGTCGATGAGCGCAGCAACCGCTTGACCATCGAGTTCACTCGTGGCCTTGCTGATGCTCGGTGAGAGTGTGTTCTGCGCATCTCGAATGCGAAGTTCCCTAACGATGTTGGCGACGAGCGCGGTCAGCGCTGTGGGCGGCAGTTCGGTGCGCTCACGCGGCAACACTGCGGTGCCCGTTGGTCGAACCTCGCGGCGAATGTCAATGCAGAGGTCACCACGCTGCGTGTTGTACATCGATACAGAGGTCACCTGCCGGGCTTCACCATCACGATGCTGTTCAGACACATCGACACGAAACACCTTGTCAGTCACGGCGCTGCGTGCATTCACCTGCACGGTGTTGGTGCGACTCGTTTCAGGCCACGTGGTCTCGAGCCAGGGCAGAATGAGCGCACCCACCGACTCGCGCATCTGCGCTTCGCGTGCGGCGTCGGCTGGCTTTGGCGCGATCAGCGTGACTCCGTACACCGTGTGCACGTGTCAACGCTCCAGCACGAGATTGAATTCAAGAACGCCGCGGTCTTCGGTGCTGATGCCCGGAATCGATGGGTTCGGAATCGCCCATTCGGCAAAGACGATCTCGATTTCACCCACAACGGCAACACGCCCGTCGCGCAGCGTGCTGACGACGGTGACGTCAACGGGCTTGCTTGTGCCGCGCAGGGTGAGCGTGCCGCGCGCCGCGTGCGTGGTCGCTTGGGTGCCCACGCCGTCAGAGAGCGTGATCGGTGTGTCGAGCACGAAGGTCGATGTCGGAAAGTTGAGGGTGTCCATGATGCGACTGGCAAATTGCGCGTCACGCTTCGGCTCGTCGCTCGTGATCGTGGTCATGTCGACTTCGAACGTTGCCGCGACGACTTGTGTGCCTTCGACCACGACCTCACCCGTGACGCCGTTCGTGCGACCAACGGCGGTGACGTTCTGACCAAACAGCACTTCATCAACTCGATATCCGACTTGTGAATCGGCCGCCACCTGCCATGTGCCAGTCGGATCATCGAGTGCTTCGACGGGTGCAACAGTCACCTCGCTCGGCGCCAGTGTGGTGTCGGTTGTCGACTCGGCTCCGGTGATAGAAGTGGCGGTGGCCTGGTCGAGAAAACTCTCAGGTGCGTCGTCGCGAATCAGGTTGATGTAGACCCACGGCCCACCAACGAACAACACGACCGCTACACCGATCGCAATTAACGCGTAACGCAATGGCCGTGGCACGAGAGCCGCCCTCAAGCCCTGCGGGCGAGCACCTGCGTGGTGGCACTCATTCCGTTGTGGTATTTGCCTTCGATGATGTTGCGTTCGACCTCGCGACCGATTTCGATGGTCATGCGCGGTGTGGCCCCGAGGTCGCGGAGAAGTTCTTCAAGCTCGACCGTCATGTCGGCATTTTGCGGTCCGCCAACTCCGCGACCGATGTTGGCCTTTCGATATGCCTCAAACACGAAACAACCACCCACGCGCAGCGCGGTCGGCACCGCCGAATGCACCGCGTGGCGCAGGTCGGGTGGAAGATGACAGAACACCGACACGATGTTGTGCCATGCCCCGTTGCCGAGATCGAACTCGGCGAGGTCAGCGACACGGGCGTCGAGAGTTACCGAACGTTCAGCGGCAAGACGTCGCGCTTTCACCACACCAACTGGGCTCAAGTCGACCGTGACGACGTCGTGGCCGAGTTCGGCGAGATACACGCCGTTGCGCCCCTCGCCGTCACCCAGACACAGCGTGCGACCCACCGAAAGTGACGGTGCTACCTCGCGCAAGTAATCGTTCGGCTCGGTGCCGAAGGCAAAACCGTCTTCGGCGTAACGTTCGTCCCAACTTTGGCCGCTTGAGGTCGTGCGTGACACGCCGTCAGGCTACGCCCGCATCGCACTGCGCAGTACGGTGGGCGCGTGACGTTAGAGGCAGTATCAGGCACGATTGCCACACTGCTCGGAATCGTCTTCATCTGGCCGCAAGTGGTGCGCGTCTATGCCCGCCAGAGCGTCGAAGGCATCGCCGCCAACGCACATCTCATCGGCTTGGCGGGCACACCGATGTGGTTTACCTATGCCATCACCACCGACAGCGTGCCGATGATGCTGTCGAATTTGAACATCGAGATCGCCATCATTGCGTTGATGGTCATGCTGGTACGCAAGAAAGCAATTGAACTCTGGAAACCAGTTGTGGTGTTCTCCGCAACCGCTGTCTTTTGTGCAACATTTGCCTACATCTCGCCGACGACCGTCGGAGTCGCAGGTGTCATCATCGGAACACCGGCAATTCTTCCGCAGGTGTGGCGTGCAGTGCGCACCAAACAGTTGTTCGGCGTGTCGGCCACTTCGAATGTGTTGCTCGCATCGATGGGCGCGGGCTGGTTTACTTACGGCCTCAGCATCGGTGACCCGGTCGTGTCGTATCCGAACCTGGTGCTCATCCCGAGTGCGTCATATATCGCGTGGAAGGCGTGGCGTTCGCACCACGTTTCACAGCTGCAGCCGAGCGTGTCGCACGCCTAGCCCAGCGCATAGCACGCCTAGCCGAGCGTGACGGTGGTTGACACCGAGCCAGCACGTTGATGCGACGCTGACAGCGTCAGCACCGTGCCTTTCTTCGCGCGAATAATCCAGGTGTGCAGATGACGATCGGTGGTGCCGTCTGACATCGACCCACCGTCGAGCAGCACCTTTGAGCGCCCCTCGAGTTGCCCGATGCGCACCCGTGCTTCACCCTCAACGAGATCGACCGCAGCACCGTCGGCACGAGCAACCTCAACGACGGCGGGCAACACGATCTTCTTGTGTTTCGCGTGTTGCGTGACCGTGGTCGAGAGCCAGCCGGTGTTGGCTACGCCAAGTCGCACCTTCCACACGGTGCCACCGAGCGACGTTGCATCAGCGAGTTTGATTCGAGTCGCGGCGACGCCATCGCCTGGTAGACAGCAACGTCGGCGTGCGGCGCCACTTCGGCGCGCAACAGCGCACCAGGTGCATTCGTCCAATGTGGAACATGTCGGGGCCGCCGAGTTCGACCGTGCCAAGTTGCGGATGCTGGAACTTGCGCCACGGCAGATATGACCCGGGGGCATGCTCGTCGCTCCAATGGCACACGGCAAGATCTTGCGTCGGCGTCGGCCCTACGTACCACACGTCGGTGGGTGAGTGCTCGCCGGTCGCACGATAGATGGCATCCCAAAATTCGGTTGTCCACGAATACACACCGAGATGGTCATACGCCCAGTCGTCGCCAGCACCACCCATCACGCGCGACTTGTCCCACGTGAGGTCTTCGTACACCGAGTGAACGGGATACGTGGTGAGTGGCACCGAGTGCTCGCCGAACTTCTTGAAAATGAAGAGATCTTCGGGCGGCAGCTTCGAGTCGGGCAGGTTGCTGCTCGGTCGCAACATGAAACCACCCGCAGTGTGAAACGCGTTGTAACCGCACACGTTCGGTCGCGCCTTCACCGCGCGCACCAACGCGAGAATCTCTGGCTCGCTCATCGGGTGGTCGCCCGAGCCGAGCACATCGACACCCCAGCCGGCCGGAAAGTTGCGATTCAAGTCGAGACCCGCAGGGTCGCGCGGTTGATCGATGGTGAAGCCGTCGTAGCTCTCGAGCAAACCTTCGGTGAGCAATCGATAACGAGTGGCACCGCTTGGCGCACCAAGAGGCCCAACAGGGATCATCACGCGCGGTTCATCAGGATGTTGCATCCACGCACCATCGGGGTCGGCGATGCGCATCGTGAGAATGCGTCCGTCACCGTCGATGTCTTGCGGATGCAAACCCGGCCAGCGGTGACCGTCGCGCCACGGCCATGGTCGCACGCTTGAGCGGTGAAAGAGTGGCCGATCAGCGAGTGCATCTTCGACACCGTCAGGGTTCACGCGTGGCGCGATATAGAACGTGCGTGTGCGCAACACCTCGACGACGGTCGCATCTTTCTCACCGAACTTCGTGACCAGATGGTGGATGATGTAAAGCGCCGCGACGCCACCCGTGACTTCAACGGCGTGAATGTTGGCGTCGATCCAATGCGCAGGTTTGGTGTGGTGCTCGCCCGTGCGACGATCGGTGATGGTGGCGACGAGCAAGTCGCGACCCATGTGTGACTGCCCGTAGCTCTCGACCGTGAGCAGGTTCGGATGTTGCGCAGCGAGCGCGCGCAACCACTCAGCCATCTCGTCGTAACGCAAGAACCGATCAAAGTCGTAGGTCATGTGCCGAGGCTAGACCCTCTACACACCATCGTTCGGGGGTGGAAGATGAGCAAACTATTTTGGTGAGATGATTCTTCGAAGGTCACGCTTCGTAGTCGCTGTTGTGTCGCTGGCCATCGCGTTCACGGCATTACCTGAGCAGGTTCAAGGCGTCGCGCGTCGTAGCACCTTCATGCAAGGAGGGCGGCACGTGCGAACTTGGCGACGTTGGCCCCAACGGCGGCGTGGTCTTTTATGCCGCGAGTACTCCACAGTGGTGGGGTCAATACATGGAAGCCCTGAAGTCTTATGCCGAAAACAGTGAATGGCTGACGTCACGCGTGGTGTACGCCGGACCCGATGCAAAGGCAAGGCGCATCGAGGCAAAGGCAATCGGAGCGGGTCTTGCCAACTTTCGGCAGATATCCGGATCTGACGACGTTACGTTCTATGTGCCATCCAAAGACGAACTCGATGCGCTCTACAACTTCGTCGTCACATCACAAAGTGCACTGAACAAGGTATTCATTTCGGGAGTCAATGGGGCACCGTGGTGGACGTCGTCCGAGGCCTCCGACACGTTCGCGTGGTATCAACTGTTCAACGACGGCACCCAGTTCACTGACGCCAATGGCATCGTCAACGGTCTGGCTGGCAACAAAACCTTGAGGAAGAGCAACGTGCACAAGGGTTCGTCGTTTCCTGCCAAAAGATGCAGATGGCGATGGTGCGAGCGTTTGCTCCAAAGGGAGTCGTGTTGCCACCAAAACCACCCCGCCCGGTGATTCCTGCTGGTGGTCGCACGTCCGCCGACTGCGCGGCAGGGCGCAGTTGCCAAGTCGGCGACATCGGGCCAGGTGGTGGTGTCGTGTTCTATGACGCAGGCAAGACTGAGCCGTGGGGGCGCTATCTCGAAGCGTCACCGGCAGCGTGCCAGAAATCGGGTCTCACTTGGCGAATTGCGCTACCTGGCAAGCGGGGCACCAAGCAGTTGCCGATGCTGTTTCCCACATGGGCAACTGCTGCTCGTCAACGAGTCGAAGCGAAGCGTCTCGGCATGGGTCAGGTGAATACGGCTCTGGTGATCAAGCAGCACAAGGGTCTGCCGCAGTCGTCACTCGACGCGACGGCGGCGGGCTACGCCAACTCGCTCGTGTGTGGCGGAAAAGACGACTGGTTCCTGCCCAGCAAAGACGAACTCGACACGTTGTATAACGTGCTCGCCGTCACCGACAACGATCTCACTGGCAACAACTCGTTCGGATTCACGCGTGGCTTCTATTGGACATCGTCGGAATACAACAACGAGACCGCCTGGACGCAACTCTGGGTCGACGGCCAGCAGTTCGACCGAGAGAAGTGGTTGAACGGCGACCCGCGTAAAGACGGCGGCTTCAACCCGTTCCACGTGCGGCCGATTCGCGCCTTCGGCTGATAATCACGCGGTCGCGGGCGGCACCGCCGCCATCAAATCGTTACCTCGCCGCAACACGATTTTTCTTGACTTCAGCATCGTCGGGTGTACTGTTCGTCGATAACGGGGGAGCTCGACGCCACTTTCTGACAGGAGGAAGGGATGAGCAAGCGCCATCGTGGTGAGGATTCGGCACCACTCTCCAAAGCCGAATTGCGTGCGCACGCACACGCCGAACGCCATCGCATCAAAGGAGAGCTGCACGCTCTCGCCGCGTCGGTGGGCCGTTCGCGTGATGCCGACGAGTGCGACGAACCAGCCATCGGGTGGAAGGTCGTGCACCACCATGACGACCATCACGCGATGGAGAAAGCGACGCGCAGGCGTCGCCCGCGTCACTGGAAGATGAAAGAGTGGAAACGCCGCACCGCCGCCCGTCGCGATCGCGTGCGCACCGAGGAGCGTCTCGCCAAGCACAGCTGACGACGTCGATGTGACACGAGGTCTCGCGTCTCCGCTGTACTGTCATCGGTGGAGCCCCCGTGTCGCCTCAAGCTGTGTCACCTCAACAAGTGCTGCACCACGTGACGGGTGAGTTTCGCTCGCGTTGGCGCGGGCGCATTCATGCCTACGCAGTGTTCGCTACGCTGCCGGCGGGCATCGCACTCATCGTGCTCGCCAAAGGAGCCCTCGCCACGACCGCGACTTCGATTTATGTCGCATCGCTCATGTTGCTCTTTGGCACTTCCGCCTCGTATCACATTCTCGCCCGCAGCCGTCGTGCGCAAGTCGTGATGCAACGCCTCGACCACTCGATGGTGTTCGTGTTGATTGCTGGCACGTATACACCGGTGTGCTTGTTGGCATTGCCGGGCGCTCTCGGCATCGTGATGCTGTGCGTGGTCTGGTCGATCGCCGCCGTCGGCATCGTGCTCAAATCGATGTGGCGAGCACGAGTGTTTGCATCGGTGCTTTACATCGTGCTCGGATGGATCGTCGTCTTCGTGCTGCCCTGGGCGTATCAACACATCGGTCCCGTCGCGTTGTCGCTGTACGCAATCGGCGGCACGGTGTTTACAACCGGTGCGGTGATGTTCTATCGACGATGGCCGCGCCTGCGACCCGCGCACTTCGGTTTTCACGAGGTGTGGCATGTGATGACCGTGGTTGCAGTGGTGCTGCAGTTCACTGCCACCGCACTCGTCGTGCGTTGAACGCGCAACTAGCCTGAAGA
>RFMM01000088.1 GCA_009927665.1 Actinomycetota bacterium | reverse complement strand
TGTCGCAAGACCACAGGTCGTACATGAATGGCGACGCAGACACCCGGACTTTCCCGAGCCGATTGCCACATTGAAGACGGCCCTGATTTGGGACTGGCGTGACGTCGAAAAGTGGGCGCGGGACTCGGGTCGCCTCTAATTCGCAGTCAAATCACTGCGATGAGAAACTGTATGGAGTTTCTACTCCTCGGACACTCTCGGCCAGAGTGCCTTAAATTCGGCAAGAGCCAGTTCCTCCGCGAGAGCTTCCGTATAGCGCATTATTTAACCCTTCAACGCCAAAATGCGTCTGGCACCGTTAAGTACAATGCCCCCCGCGATGGTGCTGATAATCAGATCCGGATAATAGGAACCGGTCCACGCGACCAGGGCGCCGGCGGTGATGACCCCCAGGTTGATCACCACGTCGTTGGCCGAGAATATCCAGCTTGCCTTCATGTGCGCCCCGCCTTCCCGATGTTTGGATATGAGCAGCAGACAACTGGTATTGGCAATCAATGCGACGAATGCGATAGCCATCATCACCAGCGATTCAGGCTCACTACCGAATACAAAGCGTCTCACCACCTCTACGAGCACGCCCACAGCCAAGATCAGTTGCAGTACACCAGCAAGCTGCGCGGCACGTACCTGCATTTTCACGCTATGTCCAACCGCATAAAGGGCAAGCCCGTACACCGCCGCATCGGCAAAATTGTCCAGGGATTCTCCAATCAGGCCGGTGGACTGGGCGATCAGACCGGCAGTCATTTCCACCACGAACAGAAGTGCATTGATGCCGAGCAACCAGCGCAGGGTCCCGGATTCTTGCTTAGCAGAAGCTGCCGAAAACTCGGCGGCCTTGATGGTCTCCGGATTTGCAGCGACGGTTTCCTGAAGCGAGGCGCCTAGCCCCAAGGTCTTCAGTTTCGAGGTGACGGGCTCGACCTCGCCGTCATGCACGACCTTCAGCCGGCGGTTCAACAAGTCGAAGGACAGCGCCCGAATCTCCTCAAAGCCGTTCAGGGCTAGGCGAATCATTCGTTCTTCTGATGGACAGTCCATCTTCGGCACGGCATAAACACTGACCCATCTCCCTGGCGCCTCGGAGGAGGCCTGTATATCGGTATCCGCTGCGGACGTTGCATCACCGCCACAGGCGCCACCACAGGATTTGCTCATAATACGACTCCACTTGAACAATGTTGTGGTACCATTTAAAACTATAAAGCTACTATAAGGTCAATAGAGTAAAGAATCCGTTGGGGAGGAGGCTGATGCGCATTGGTCAGTTGGCGCAGTTGGTAGGGGTCGAAACACAGACGATCCGCTTCTATGAACAGCAGGGCTTGTTGCCGCCGCCTGATCGGCAGGACAACGGTTACCGTGTCTATACCGAGAAGCATGGTGAGGGGCTGGCCTTCATCCGTCGCTGCAGAATCCTGGGCCTGTCACTGGCTGAGATTCACGAACTACAGAGCTATCAGGACGACCCTCATCAGCCTTGTACCGCCGTCAACGCCTTGCTCGATGATCACATCTCTCATGTGCGGTCGCAGATAACCGCTCTGCAAGCGCTTGAGAAACAACTCGTTTCACTGAGAGCGAGTTGCAACGATGACCGGGAAGTTGAGGCGTGTGGGGTTCTTGCTGGAATTAGCGAAGGAAACATGCACCAGCAGTAGGTGAAGCATCAACCAGATAATCCGATGAGATGCCGGTCTGTCTCACTCTCATGCAAAGGTAAGATCAACCATTTAATCCGCTTACCCAGAACTTGATCAGTTCAGCGACAGCCCGCAATCGACTACTTCGGGCATGATGTGCGATGACCACATCGTGCCCTCGGGAGAGTTGATCGGCGTACCCCAGAAATTCGACAAGCGTGTCGAGCGCGCGATCCGACAATTCAAGGTGCCGTTCGATCTCGGCCCGGCGCCGCTGCCACGAATGCTCATCTCTGGATTCCTTGAGTCTGGACTTCTCCAGGCGATGCGAGAAGACAGAGGGCATGATTCCAGCAAATGCAGTCGCCAGAACGCCACCAAGTCCTACAAATAGAGCGGTATGTGCATTGTCCATTAGCGACAAGCATTCCACGGCGGTATGACGCCCGTAACCGAAATCGCCCAAACGCGTAACTGGCGGAATCCCTTGACACTGCCCCACGAAGGGTTGGGGACTTTCGCTCCGCCTCCCTCGGCGTGAACGAAAACCGGAATTCTTTTCGCTCCGGAATTCGAGCCAACCGCAGCATCAGGTTAGTTGCGCCTTGTCGTGATTTGGATGCGTTCAGCGCCCTGCCGGCGCACCATTCACACTCCGCACATCGTCGCGACGGCATCAATGACACGTTTCCACTGAAAGATGCACAGTGCTGCACCAGATATGACGCCCGTCACCGACAGCAAAGTGATCCATCGATCACGGCCGCTGTCAACGTCGATGAGCTCACGCACCCGCGCCGACACTCCGAACGTGGCGGCTCCGAGTACATGATGACGCCGGGACGAGCCAAGTGCGACTTTTGCGATCGTTTGAGCGACTAAGCGACGGTCACCGCAGACACGAACTGCATCGGCGTCGGCGGCGCGCTCCAGAGCACACCGCAGCATCGAGAACGATCGAACAAACAGCGGATTGATCGCCGCACAAATGCGACCGGCCAACAACCACAGATCGTGCCGGTTTACGACGTGTGACCGCTCATGGGCAAGAACAACATCAAGTTCGTTGCGAGTGAGGGCATTTTTCAAGCCTTGGGACAACACGATGTCGCCTCCGGGGCCGGGCAAGGCGTACGCAAATATCTCCGTATCTGGAATCGTATGCACTTCACCGCCGCATCCTCGACGCAGCCGACGGTGACATGCCACGACGTACGTCGTACGCACAACTGCAACCGCGACGAACATCGGAGCTACTACGACCAGCCATGTTTGTGGCAGCAGATGTACACCACTGCGATGCAGTGCATTGTGAACCAAGGGACCGACGTCGGGCATACTCACGAGCCACGACATTGACAAGTGGAAGATGACGGGAATGGTCGTCGTGGCTCCGGTGATTAAGGTGAGCATGGCTGTCGTGGCCGCTACAACGGGGCTCAGACGCTGCCCGACGAACGTTAGTAGCAAGGCAATTCCTGCAACCGCAACGAGTGGGAAGAGGATTCCGCTCATTGCTTGTTCGAATCATCCAATAGTCTCTTCAACACTGCTCGATCGCGCGCCGAGAGCTTGTCCACAAAGCCTGCGAGGAGCGAGCGGTGGTTGGAGGTTTCACGCAAAACCGACAACAGACGCCCGGCGTACCAGTCATCCCGAGTGACAGTGGCGGAGTAGACGAATGATCGACCCGTCGGAGCCCGACGTACCAATTTCTTGGCCACCAATCGCGAAAGCACCGTGGCGACACTCGTGTACGCGAGCTCGGCACGCAAGAGATCCTGGATTTCTGCCGTGTGCAATGGATGGACCGCATCCCACAGAACGCGCAAAACCTCGAGCTCCAACTCCCCATCGGCTCGCCTGCCCACAATGCCAGAGTACCGCGCAATAGGGTGTCTGTTCTACACGTTGTAGTAGCCACGCCATGCTTTCTGCTCGCCACGCCCCGCGCATCGTTACGCGATCAATGTGCTCTGTCGTCGGCATGACGTTGATATTGCTGCTGTGGGGTGCGCGACCGGCGAATGCACACAACACCATTATCAACAGCTCGCCGCGCGATGGCGACGTCCTCGTCACGACACCGCCTACGTGGAGTATCGAGTTTGCAAAAGACGTACCACTGCCGTCCGCATCCGCAGAAATTGTTTTATCCGACGGAGTTCGACGCAGGCTCGAAACCCCACGCCATGGAACGTCGGCCCGTGTCGTCGTGTTCGATCTGCCAGCCCCGCTCTCCGGCAACGTCACGGCACGATGGCGCCTTGTGGGAACTGACGGTCATGTGATCAGTGGTCGTGTGTCATTTACCGTTATGGCGGACGGCATTGCGATGCCACAAGCACAGCAGCCGGTCGCTGCACCGACCGCCGACGTCAAGACTCTCGATGCAAACGGTCTCCCCGTACCCGAGCCGGTTCGCGTAGTCGTTCGGTATATCAATTACTTCGCCTTATTGGTACTCGGCGGTCTTCTGTTTGCGGAGCTATACGTTGCTGCTGGCGCAGTGGCAACGGTCATCGGCCGCCGGCTGCTAGTCGGTGGGGCGTTCACACTTGCAACGGGATCACTGGTGAGTTTCATCACCTTTGTCACGGATCTTCGTGACGGGAGCAACTCGCTAGTCGAGGCAACCTCAGGTGCTCTTGGGCTGACACCCGGTGGAATGCTTCTGTTTCGTGTCCTGAGCAGTTTTGCCGTCGTTGGTGGTCTGCTCCGCTTCTGGCGCGTGAACCCTGTAAATGACGTGAGATCTACCGATGGACTCTGTACTCGTATGGCGGTACTCCTGGTGCTGTACGCCGTTGCAATGGCATTCGGAGGCCATTCACGATCACAGCGGGCTTCGTGGCTCGGCATACCTGCCGACGTACTTCATGTGTCAGCTGCAGCGGTGTGGATCGGAGGTCTCATTGCGCTCCTCGCTGTCGTCATTCCCGCGGTTGATACGAATCAGGCAATGCAGGCACTTGACCGATTTAGTGTGTCGGCGCAACGTGCCGTCGGGGTAATAGTTGTAACCGGGCTCGTACAGTCAATCCGCCTGCATGGTCGCGTATGGTCGATCGCGTCAACGTCGCACGGTCGTCTTCTGCTGCTCAAGGTGACTATCGTCGTCATGATGCTCACTCTTGGGGCACGAAATCGTAGAAGACTTATCGAACGTCGCCGTACGACAACACATGATGAAGTGACGAAAGCAGCCGTTTTGCGGTCCTCACTAATAGAAGTTGGCTTCGGTGCGGCGGCGATCACAGTGACGGCAATCCTCGTCGCCTTATCTCCGGAATGAATACCCTTGGCAATCGTCAACGGTTGTACTACACTGTGTCGTAGATAATCTCATCGCGCTTTAGGAGGTTCCGTATGAAGACTCGCACCGTTATTGCCATCGTCACCGCCACCATGACCTTCGCAGCGTGTGGCGGATCATCGGATTCGTCGGCCGATACCGATACATCGACCGCAAGCGACGCAGCGGTCAACTTCAATGATGACGATGTCATGTTTGCACAAATGATGATTCCTCACCACGAACAAGCAATCGAGCTCGCCGACATGGCTCTCGATCCCTCGATCGGAGCCCGCCCCGAAATTGTCGAACTTGCCACCCAGATCAAAGGTGCCCAGGACCCAGAAATTGAGCAGATGAAAGCCCTCCTCGCTTCCTGGGGACAGTCAGTCACAGCTGATCAGAATGTCGATCACAGCTCGATGATGGGTGGAATGCTCGCCACCGCGGAATTGGATGCTCTCGGTCTGCTCACAGGCGCGGAGTTTGACGTTGCGTGGGCAAAGGCGATGATTCTTCATCATGAGGGTGCAATTGCCATGGCGAATGATGTGCTCGCGGCAGGTATCAATGGTGATATCCGAGTCCTCGCGGAAGCCATAATCGCTGGGCAGGCTGCAGAAATCGACGTTCTGAAAACGCTCGCCAGCTAACCACGTGCGAGCGCTGTAAACCTCAGCATCGACGGCTGAAGTGGCAGAGTTTCTCGCATCGTAAAGTGATACAAATCTGGGCGTACGTCAGTTGAGCGAGCCACGTGTGGGTTGTAACGATCCTGCGCAACTATCGAGACGTACGTAGTTGGTGTACCTCGGAGATGGACCTTGAGATTCCTCCGGTGAACACCTAAGCGCCGTTGGGCCCAAGCCCCCGAAGAACGAAGATGAGCTCACCGATATTCTCCAGAGGTGCGGTATCAAGCACGAGCAGCAGTATTCCGCATCGCTCTCCGCGCGGGTGGAGAGTGTCGGCAGGGCGGTCATCAACCTCGACCCGATTGGGGTGAGTCGCAGACAGTATTCGTTTCCCGGAATCATGTCGCGCGTGAGACCTACCTTCAGCTCCACACTTGCGGAACGGAAGAGCGGATAAGAGAACTTGGAGTGAGACCGAGCCGCTACTCGGCCTTCGGGGAAGCGATGTCTGATCGGAACTGTCCCTTAGACGAAACACTTACACAGCCTTGTGGTCCACACTGTCTAGGGAGCCGTACGTCTACCTATGATTTGACAAGTGTTGAAACGTCTCCGATTTCGGGCTACCCAGCCACCTAGACGCGTCCCCAAAAGAAGCCAAACGCGTCCCTAACCTCATCCCAAATCGGGCTGGAACAAGGGAAATGCAATTTCGGACTTCCGCTAGCGACCCGTGGGC
>RFMM01000034.1 GCA_009927665.1 Actinomycetota bacterium | reverse complement strand
CCGCGACCTACGCATTACGAGTGCGTTGCTCTACCACTGAGCCACTCGGGCGCGACTCATCACGCTACCCTGTCGGAGTTAGGGCTGTTTCGTGAGACCCTTCATCGCGAGCCAGCAAAGTATCACTTCAGTGATGTTGTGCTGAGTTCTTAGGAGAAAATCCCCAACCATCGTTGCCGGGATTCCTGCAGGCGTGCCATACAGAGCTCCCTCAAAAGTGGCGTATTCAACTCTTTGCAGGTAAGAAAAGATCTCGGTCTCACTGGGCAAGTGTTTGGCATCATTCGCCCACAGTTGTCGTAGCTCTTCCGCCGAGCTGGCGCAGCAGACGCCAGGTGCCTCACGAAGGTGCGAGTCTCCGAGAAAGACTACGCGTTTCCCCCTTGCCCACGACTCAACTCCGATACTTGAGTGCGAAATCGAAACTACTCCCTCGCACCTTTGGACGATAATGGGATTCTCAAAGGTATGGTGTATGACTCGCACTCTCGGGATTGAAGCTATTCGTCTCCAGTAGTTTCGATGACGGGGATACAGCCTGCGCCACTGATGAGGATGTTCTTTGACGACCAGCATCCAATCAACGGGAAGAGTGCTAGCAACCAGTGCAACAGCCTCCCGCTGATCCACGAAGTGCCGACCCTTGGCCGAGGTACTTGCCTCTGGTTGAAAATGCAAAGGGAAGTAGACAAACTTGCAATTCGGTATCGCCTTGTCACTGAAAGCGGCTTCATCTTTCATTGAGCGGCGTGTTCTGACGATTCTCATGAATGTACGAGTTGATCCGACCAGTGTCTTTCCGGGATGCTGGATTAATCGAGTGAGTTTTCCGCGAAGAGCATTCGCTACATCACTCGCTGTATTCACTTCAAGGCGCGGATTTGCCTGATTCAGAAGGGAGCTAAGAGCACCTGTCTTGAATCTGCTCCCTTGCGCAATTGCGCTAGGCGTGTTGGCGGGGTGGAGAAGAGCTGGGTCACCCAAAAGGCGCGGTAGGTGAGACGTTACCCGGTTCGGCGTTTCCGGCATCAGTCGATCGCCACAGATCGATCTAATCGACTCGCCTAACCTTAAATTACCAAGGTCTTCAACCCTTTCTTGGACATATAGAACTCCTGGGAACTGACCGACATCGTGAAAAATTAGATGCGGGATGGAGCGATTCTGGCAGAACTTTACCAACGGGAGATCGAAACCCAGGTGGCTAAAATTCTGAGACACGACCGCGTCAATTTTTCGAGACCTCAGTATGTAGTCCCAGAACAGTGAGTGCCTAAAGATGAGATCGGCGCGAGCATCGAAAGAGTCGCTATATCGTCCAACTCCTCCGAGAGGTGGGATGTACTCCGCCTGGTTGTGATACTTGATACGGTCAATCATCCTCATCGCCTGACCTTCGAAAACACGAACTTCTTCGTAGAGTTCGGCACTCATGTGAAGACTCGTGAGATCAAACTTCGAGTATGAGCCAAACAGTGCGTCATCATGGCTAGTGATGATCTCGTCGAAGACGGAGTCCGATGCGTCCAACCGTTCCTCTACTCCGAGGATTCGGCACCCTGGGATCCGAGAACGAATTTTTTCAACGATTGGACGGGTTTCAGGGTTTGACCCGAGCTTCACAAAGAGGAATTGAACCATGAGCGAAAGTTAGGCTACCGAGTCTCTCAGGGCCAGAAGCGCGAGATGTCGGTGTCGCAACGGTCGAGATCAATGACTTGGCCCCACGAGTCTTCGTAA
>RFMM01000141.1 GCA_009927665.1 Actinomycetota bacterium | reverse complement strand
CCACCACGCAAGGGTGCGTTGCAAACCTTCATCCAGACCGATGCCTGCCGAGAAGTTCAAGATCTCGCGCGCCCGCCGAACATCAGGCACGCGACGCAACGTGTCTTCGAAGCCTTTTCCGTAGCGCGCCTCATACGACACGAACGACACGTCAGAACGTGAGCCGGTGAGTGCAATGATCTTCTGTGCCAGCTCGAGGATGGTGGTTTCGTGGTCGTTGCCCACATTGAATACGAGTCCGATAGCGGCATCATCAAGACCCGCACGAATCGTGCAGTCCACGGTGTCGGTCACGTAGGTGAAGCAGCGGGTTTGCCGGCCGTCACCGTGCACGGTGAGTGGTTCGTCAGCCAATGCCTGACGCATCAGGTTGGCGACGACTGACCCGTAGCCACGTGGATCAAGTCGTGGGCCATAGGAGTTGAAGTAGCGCACCACCGAAATGCGGCGACCTTCGGCTGCATGCGCCAGTGCGAGGTGTTCATCGATGGCTTTTGCCGTCGAGTACCCCCATCGGGCAACGGTTGTCGAACCGAGCACTCGGTCGTCGTCTTCGCTCATTGGCATCTTGCTCGTCTTGCCATAAATCTCACTCGTTGAGGCGATCAAGAGCCGTTTGTCGTGCGTTGTGGCGGCACCAATCACATGCTCGGCACCACGTACGTTGGTGATCAACGACGTGAGTGGTTTTTCGACGATGTGGCCTACGCCGACCGCCGCCGCCAAATGAAACACCGCGTCCGCTTCACGTACGAGGCGAGTGACGAGAGATTCATCCAAGATGCTCCCCTCGACAAAGTCGATGTGTGTTCGTGCCGCAGCAAGATTGCGCAACGAACCAGTCGACAGATCATCAATGACCGTGACGGTATGGCCAAGTTGCACCAGCCGGTCAACCAGATGTGAGCCGATGTAGCCGGCACCACCGGTAACGAGCACGCGCATAGGCATGAGTCACGCTAGTTGTGCCCGCGCGTAGTCTGGACTCCGTGACGCCAGCGTGGTTATATGCGCTCACCTTCATTGGCGCTACCGCTCTCTCGCTGCTGTTGGTGCCAACGGTGCGCGAATATGCCCAACGAAAACAAATCACCGATCAGCCCGGTGGTCACAAATCGCACGTCGCACCAGTGCCCTATCTCGGTGGCGTAGCGATGGTGCTGGCGTTCTCGGCGGCGATGTTTGTCGGGGTCGTCGTGCGACGTAGCAGTCAATTCGATGGCCGCGAGATTCGACTCACTATCGGCAATCTGTTCGCCCAGGGTGACGGCTTGGTGCGCGAGCTCATCGTGGTATTGGGTCTCGCGCTGATCTTCTCCGCAATGGGGCTTATTGACGATCTGCGTGGCCT
>RFMM01000096.1 GCA_009927665.1 Actinomycetota bacterium | reverse complement strand
GCTCGTCGCCGAGTACACCGAGAAATATGCCAACCCGTACATTGCAGCAGAACGCGGCTTCGTCGACGACGTTATTGACCCTGCTGAAACTCGTGTGAAGCTGGTCGAAGGCTTGCGACTCTTGCGCTCGAAGCGCGAAGAGTCGCCGCAGCGAAAACACGGAAACATTCCACTGTGAACGAATATGTTCGGTTGATCTCGGTGCGGCCACTGGCAAGTGACGAAGAAGTCGCAGCGATCAGCGCCGCGATAGTCACGCTCTGGCCAACGCCTGAGCCGACACGTCACACCTCGCGCGACAGCACTTGGCGATTCAGCGGGCGACCAAAAGTTGGCAGTATTGCATCTGGAAATTCTTGAAAGGCTCTGCCAGACCGGATACCCCGTGGAGCTCACTTGCGGAGGCGAGCATCGTTCCGTCATTGCCAAGGCGAAACACCCCCAAGGACATAGATAACAGCAATCTCAGCTTAACCTTAAGTGTGCCGACATGGACACTGACATGACCTCGATAAATTTGAGCGACTACGAGGTCCACAGTGCAGAGTATCCGGTCTTTAGCTTTCGAAACATCCTCAGCCCAGAGCTCTTTGATGATTTGAACAAAGAGTTTCCACCCATGTCGTCTATGTCTGAAAGACGAGGGGAGTTGTTTGCTCAATGCCATAGCTCAGATGCAAAGGGTCAATTTCACCAGTTCTGTACCGAATTTGAGTCCATAAGGGCCTTGCGGGAGATGATTGATTCGGAAGCATTCGTTTTCCGACTCACCAAATTCCTTGTTAGCAATCGACGCAGCTGGGGATCGTACGGGTCTTTCTTGCGACTTCTTGTTCGAACAAGACTAAATCGTTTGACGGCGACGGTTTCGCTACATTGTGGAGTCCGAGGGTACGGACTCACCCCCCACACCGATAAGGCAGACAAGTTCGCGGCTCTCATTATCTACCTCGGGAGCGGTGACTTCAACGCGGTGGCGACAGGCGGGACTGCTTTTTATACTCCGACCGAGAATCACCTCGCAAAACGATTCCTCAGAAGACTTACGGGCATGAATCAAAGAGGCTGGCGTTTTGTTCCATTCCGATTCTTACCACTTGTGTCTGTCGGCCTGCCGCGGGTTTATTCCAAAGGAGAGAGCTCAGATCAAGGTGCCAAAGCACTTATGGCCGAGTTCCATCATGCGCATAAGAGATTCTTTGTGAGCGAATTTGTGCCGAACTCTGGGGCCCTGTTCTTCAAGGATCAGTTGACTTGGCACGAGGTAGACCTTGCAAACTTTCCTCCACATGAGTTACGTAGATCAATTCTTATAAATCTTTACTGTGTCCCTGCGCTGCCCAAAAGAATCTTTCATCGTTTCCGCGACGCCATCAGACCGAGCGTCCCCTAATTGGCGCCGAGTCTTCTTCGCACTCGGGCTAACAAGTTCGGGGATGGAATCTCATACTCATGGTTGGGTAAGACGCCATCAAGATTCATGAATCGTCGAGGAAATGAAGTTGGAAGGCGAGGCGTTACGGCATGTAGGGCGTCAAAGGAGTCAATCAGCAGTACCAACGTGTTGTGGCGATAGGGCACAGTAGCCACCGTCTCAACACAATCGCTCATACCTTCGAAGTACAGATTTTTTTTCATGTAATTTGGGACCCAGGGTTTCCACCGCTGAATTACGAAGTCTCCGCCAAGGGAGTTGTCGTCGGGGTGTCTCAGGTAGTAAAGACCGCTAAATATCTTGTTTCCTTCATCAAGATGAGTTCGACGCACCGATGAGCTCACGGTTACCGGAGTGTTGCCGGAAATCTGCGCCTCAAGCAAGACGTCACACTTCTCGAATGTCGAGAGTCCTCGAACTCCAACTCGAGCTTGATCCGACAACGACTTACGATTGGTCGGGTCACGCATAGAAACATCAAGTACTGAACCGAAAATCGTGAGTATCTCCCGCCAGAATTCAGGGGATGTATGCCAGCGGACAACCTGCTTCCAAAGTTGAGTGATTCTTGGATTGTTATTGACCTCACTTGCCCCATATGACCATCGTGAGTTGTTCTTTGAGTCGTCAGTTCCAACTTCTTCTGAGGTCGGAAACTGATCACGCAACGCATCCGCGATCTCGGGGGGTAATGCCTCACTGATTACGAGGTGTGGGTATGGCTCAAGTTTCAACATCGTTTGGTCGAATCCCGATAGCACAGATAAGTGTTTCATGTGTG
>RFMM01000265.1 GCA_009927665.1 Actinomycetota bacterium | reverse complement strand
CGATGCGAGTCACTGGTGGTGACTTCGAGATGTTGCCAAATGGTGTTGGAATTCCGGACCCACTAGCAATCGGTTATGTGCTCGCCCTCGTGTCACTCGGTGGAGCTAAGAGAGTATTCACCGTTGGCGTTGACGGCTACACACTGGGTGATCCAAGACACGAGGCAGTGCAGCACACACTCAGTGCATTCTCGCGGTGGTCAGCAAAGATTGAGATTGCTTCTCTGACACGAACCACACTTGACCTCCCTCAGGGATCTCTGTTCGCCCCCTGGTGAAACAATCGAAAATGAGAAACTTCATTGTTGTTATCCCCGCGCGATTTGCGTCTACGCGATTCCCCGGCAAGGCACTTGCCGATCTTGGAGGCGTATCTGTTCTCCGGCGATGCTTTATGCAAGTGGAAAGGGTCGTACCGGTTGCTGACATTTACATCGCGACGGATGATCAACGGATCGTTTCTGAGTGCGAGACCCACAACATGCAGTGGGTAATGACAAGCACTCAGTGCATGACCGGTACGGATCGCGTCGCCCAAGTTGCAGAGACACTTGCAGCTGAGTGGTACATCAACGTACAGGGCGATGAACCCTTTCTTGACCCATCTGGACTGCAACGGGTGATCGACACCGCTCTCTCAGCCGATCGGGACATAGCCGTGATCAATGCCTTCACACCCTTAGACAATGAGGATGAGTTTCGCAGCCCGACGATCCCGAAAGTGGTGTTTACTCAAGCGGGGAAACTCTTGTATATAAGTCGTGCAGCCATACCAACCAACAAATCACTTGGCTTCAGTGGTGCAAATCGCCAGGTCGGTCTTTACGCCTTCAGACCAGACGCACTCTCGACATTTGCTCGCGCCTCAGAAAAGACTCCATATGAGTCGATTGAAGATGTAGAGATTCTTCGCTTTCTTGAAATGGGGTATCAGGTTTCAGTGGTAGAAGTGCCCCGCGGTGGAATCGCCATCGATACACCTGATGACCTCACCGCAGCGCGTCGGTACCTTGCCAGCGCTACCGATGCAACGAACTAATCAATCGATTCCACCGCGGCAGGCCAACGGCAATATCGAAAAACTTTGCAATATCGGGTTTTACTCCTCGCAAACCGAGTGCGTCGGTTAGCCACTGCACTGCATGGTCAACTGAATCGGCGTAAGCGAAACGATCGTCGGCTTCAAGTGGATTCATATTGAAACCATCAGACGATTGAAGTGCCACGGTAGGTAGTCCGAACAAGTAGCTATCAAGCGGGGCTGCAGTTCCACATAAAAAGGATGCTGAGCATTGCTCAAGATCGTCACTCAGGCTTCCACTGCTCAGCAAGTCGGCATTCACTTGAGAAATTAGGTCAATCGAACATTGTGGGTGCAGACGAACGCGAAGTTGCCATGAAGGTTGCAGTCGCCGAACAGCCTCACAGAAGGAGTGCATCTCAGCTCGCGAACGCTCGCAATCTGCGCCGAGTATCACCAGCACTTGATGGCCTGCTCGTGCTGGCTCAGATGTGGCGCGAGCATTGCCCAGATACTGATATCGAAGTGCTTCGACTCGGTGGAGTGCGGTTCCGTGTCGCGAGAGCTCAGCCTCGTCATGCGATCCGTGCACCCATATGCCTCGCGGCGGACATTCGCGCAACGCCGTATGGGCGCGCAGATCCCAGGGCTTCATAACGGTGTGCAGATAGGGCAACGTTGCGACTCCGCACGCTTTGGCTGCCTGTTCAAGTGTGGTCTCCCAACCTTGCCCTTCAAACGGGTACACCACGAGTTGCGCATCTTGAGCCGTTTGCAAAGCTCGAGAGAAGAGCTCGGTGTACAACGATGTACGCGCGGCGATGGTGCCGTAGAACGACTCATTGACGCAGCGCGACATCACGTTGGTTAACGCCTGCACCTTGGGAGCTAATGACCGACTTATGAACTGCGTTGGTCGTGGCAACCGTCGCTGTAACGCTCGCCAGTTGCAAAATGCGCTCCAGAGCGCTCCTGGCAGGGCAAATGACGAGAGCACTACAGCAGTAGTCACCCGATGACCTATTGCACGGCGTCGAGCTCGCCGTGAGACCGGGCGACTCTCTGTTGGCAACAGCAACACCGAGTAGGCCACCGAGTTGGACGCCAACATCTCAGGTAACTCGCCGAAGTAGCGCCTTGCAAGAGAGTCGGCGTCGGCGATCGTATTGCCGGCGGGGAGATACACCACCAATACAACAGTGCCGGTGAGGCGGGGTGAATTGCGGAAAGTGCACTGCGTCAAATTGGCCAGCCAGTACCCCAGTGTTCGAATACGCGTCGTCGTAACGGAAACAAGTGACAACCTTCGTTGAGCAGATGGAATCTCAAACAACCGTGCTTGTTGGTCTTCCGACCGGGCCACAAGTGCTCGAAGTGCAGATATGGCTGCAAACGCTGGAGTCGTCCACGGGCTGCTCTCTCGCAAACTAGACGCAGCCCAGTAGTCAGTCTGATCAACAGTCACGGCTCTTCGAAGGGTTGTTCCGTCGACCGATAAGTCACCAAGCTGGTGCAGGGCGTCAAGATACTCGTCAATCTCGCGATGACGTTCTGTTCTCGATGTCATGGTGTTTCGAGAATGGATTGCCAGAACTTCTCTAGTCCGACCGCAAGTGGGGTGATCTGTTCCATTCTCAAAACAGCGCGCATTCGTGAGTTGTCAGAGTAGATCCCGTACTGGTCGCCTGGGGTTCCACTTGTCGTTTTGATTGTCACCGCAGGCAGCATGCTGGAAATGATGTTGAGCACATCACTCACTTTGGTTCGCACACCTGAGCCGATGTTGAGTGTCAGCTCATTACATTCAGGCAGTGTCAGGCATCGAAACCAGGCCTCCACGACATCATCGATATAGATGAAGTCACGAAAGCGACTAATCTCGCCTTTCACCTCGATGTGACGCGCACGATGGGCCTGCGCAAGATAGATGCTGATCATGCCCTGTCGCAGGTTGTCAAGATCTTGACCCGGGCCATAAACATTGAACATTCGCAACGAGGTCGACGACACCGAGTCGGCAAAGACTCGCAAATATGACTCACTCGCTAGCTTGCCGATCCCATAGCACGACAGTGGTGTCGTAGGTGAGTCCTCGCGTGTCGGTGCGTCGGGTACTTCACCGTAGACCGCCATCGAACTGGCGTAGAGAAAACGACGAATGCCACAGGCACGCGCGTACTCGAGGAGCCGAAGTGTTGAGACGGTGTTTTTTTCGAGATCGGCAACTGGATCATCGAAGCTGATTTCTCCCGATGACTGACCCGCAAGATGCAAGATGGCTTTCGCATTTCGCGGCAATAGCTGAGGAAGTTTCGCCCGGGAAGCATCTGCTTCGACGAAGCTGATGTCCTTGGGAATATTTCTGCGGTTGCCCGAAGACAAGTTGTCAACTCCAACGACGCTAAAACCCTCAGTCACAAGTCGGCGCGCCACTGCGGACCCAATGAAACCGGCGACGCCAGTTACGACAACGGTTCCGTGTTGATCAGGCTGAGACATCGCGTGAGTCACCTCGTGCCGTG
>RFMM01000192.1 GCA_009927665.1 Actinomycetota bacterium | reverse complement strand
GCTAAAGAGATCGAACTTGAAGACCCCTACGAGCGCATCGGCGCCGAACTGGTGAAAGAAGTCGCAAAGAAGACCGATGATGTCGCAGGTGACGGCACCACCACCGCCACGGTGCTCGCCTGGGCAATGGTGCGAGAAGGGCTGCGCAACGTTGCTGCCGGCGCCAACCCGATGAGTCTCAAGCGTGGCATCGAAGCGGCCGTTGAAGCCGCGGTTGCCAGCGTGAAAGCACTCGCGAAAGAAGTCGACAGCAAGTCGCAAATCGCGCAGGTTGCCGCAATCTCCGCCGCCGATCCAGAAATTGGCGCACGAATCTCAGAGGCGATTGACAAGGTCGGCAAAGACGGCGTCATCACGGTCGAAGAGAGCCAAACCTTCGGTATCGAAATGGACCTCGTTGAAGGTATGCGTTTCGACAAGGGCTACATCTCGCCCTACTTCGTGACCGACACCGACCGCATGGAGGCGGTGCTCGAGGATGCCTACATCCTCTTTGTCGGCACCAAGATTGCCGCCGTACGCGACATGCTGCCTGTGCTCGAGAAGGTGATGCAGTCGGGCAAGCCGCTGGTCATCATCGCCGAAGACGTCGAAGGAGAAGCCCTCGCCACGCTCGTGGTCAACAAGATTCGCGGCACGTTCAAGAGTGCGGCGGTGAAGGCACCAGGTTTCGGCGATCGCCGCAAGGCAATGCTGCAAGACATGGCGATTCTCACCAAGGGTCAGGTCATTAGCGAAGAGGTCGGTCTCAAATTGGAGAATGCGACGCTCGACTTGCTCGGTCGTGCCAAGAAGGTAGTGATCACCAAAGACGAGACCACGATAATCGAGGGCGCCGGTGACGAAGCCGACATCAACGGTCGCATTAACCAAATCAAGACCGAAATCGACAACACCGACAGCGACTACGACCGCGAGAAATTGCAAGAACGCCTTGCAAAACTCTCCGGTGGTGTTGCGGTTCTGAAGGTTGGCGCGGCCACTGAGGTCGAATTGAAGGAAAAGAAGCATCGCATCGAAGATGCTGTCAGCACCACGAAGGCCGCCATCGAAGAGGGTGTCGTGCCTGGAGGCGGCGTCGCGTTGCTGCGCGCGCAAGCAGCTGTGCACAAAGCCATTGACTCGCTCACTGGTGACGAAGCAACGGGAGCCCGCATGGTGGCTCGCTCGCTCGAAGCCCCACTCAAGCAAATTGCGGAAAACGCAGGCCTCGAGGGTGGTGTTGTCGTAGAGCGGGTCAAGAACCTGAAGGGTGCCGAAGGCCTCAACGCCGCTACTGGCGAATACGAAGACCTCATCAAACTCGGCGTCATTGATGCCGCAAAGGTGACTCGTTCGGCACTGCAGAACGCAGCGTCGATCGCAGCGCTCTTCCTCACGACCGAAGCAGTCATTGCTGACAAGCCCGAGGAGCCAGCCGCAGGTGGTCATGACCATGACCACGGCATGGACGACTACTGACCGAACTGTTGTATCTGCGCGACGCGTATCTCGCGTCGTTCGAAGCAACGGTCGTCGCTCGTCGCGACAACGCGGTGGTGCTCGACCGCACTGCCTTTTACGCCACAGGTGGGGGACAGCCGCACGATGTGGGAACGCTCGGTGGCCACTCGGTCATCGACGTTCGCAAGGAAGATGATCACATCTGGCACACGCTGTCGAGTGACGCACCGGCGATCGGCAGCGTGGTGCAGGGAGAACTCGACTGGTCGCGGCGTCACCAGCTCATGCGCACGCATACTGCCCTACACATCTTGTGCGGTGTGATCTGGAACGAGTGGCATGTTCCGGTCACCGGAGGCAACATGGAGCCACTGTCGGCCCGCATGGATTTCGAGTTTGATCCACTGCCTGAGGGTTTCGCAGTTCGAGTCGAGCAGTTGGTCAACGATGCGATCGCGCATGATTACCCGATTGAGGTGTCGTTCTTGCCACGTGACACCGCTGTCGCCGATGCCGACTTGATTCGTACGAAGGTGTCATTGATCCCTGAGACCGTGCGCGAGATTCGAGTCGTCGACATCGTTGGGCTCGACAAACAAGCCGACGGCGGAACACATGTGCGTTCGACCAAGGAAGTCGGTACCTTTCGGGTGGTGAAGACTGAAAGTAAAGGCAAGGGCAACAAGCGCCTGCGTGTTGCGATTGGCTGAG
>RFMM01000197.1 GCA_009927665.1 Actinomycetota bacterium | reverse complement strand
CATGAAGGTGTGATGATTTCCTGAGACGGAATCACCGGGAATACTCTGTCGGCTGGGAAATGAAACAATGAAGCCAATGCCACTGATCGCCTGGTGCCTTGGGTGTGCTTGGCGCCCTGCGGCAAACGCGTTAGCTCGGAAACTGCCGTGCGGAACAAACCTCGTCTCAATGATTCCGGCGAGATAAGCGGGCTCAGCCGTTCCAAAACAAAAGTATGCGTCTGCAGTTGGGGTGGAGTGTGCTGAAGCGCTCTGCAGTTCATCGAGAAAGCCAGTACCCGATGCGGGGCCGAGGTTATGCCGCACACCATTCTGGATACAAAAAACGGGGATAGCAATGTGTTGGCGCAGCATATAAGCAGGCACAGTGGTGTCGTGCCACACCAGTACCACTCGCGCACCAGTCATGTCTAGGAAAGCGCGATAGTACGCCCATCTGGAGAACCCAATTCCTATCCAGGTGCGCAGGACGACAGGTAGAGAGACTCGCTCGCTGACTAACGGCATGACGTCGATAGTGAATTCGTCGCTTAGTAGGGAAAGCGCTGTGACCTCAAGTCCACCGAACTGAACCACTTGGCATTTCGCCGGTCTTCGCCACGTTAGGGTCTGTAATACTCGGATAACTCGTTGAAGGCGCATCAGTTTGCTTGGTGGTACGAGTGCAGAACATTTGCGAGTCGAAGGTCGGCTTCGGTGTCGATTTCCAAACTGCGGTCGTAAGGCATTGCAACATAACCAATACGACCAAAGAACCGATGCCGATGGATGTAGAAGCCTTTGATGCTCATGAGATAGGCACCGCCATTCTCGGCGAACTCTTCGTGGTCAATGTCTTGACGACGTTGGCGGATCGCGGCATCATGGTTAATTCCTGAAAGTGATCGGTCGACAGCACTCCGCCAGAGAAACACGTGCGAAAAGCTGACGGTAAGTGCAGTATCGAAGGAGTTTCGAAGTTCCGCGAGGTCTACCAGGTCTTCTGCTTCAAGAAAGGGCGTCGTGGGCTGCACCATAATCAAGTGACCTGTCACAATCGAGTTTTCGCGAAGAAAGTGCTCAATGACACTTTCACTTGTTGCCTCATCCGATGCAAACTGCGCTGGTCGCAGAAGTACCGCAGCGCCTTCCTTCTTCGATATTGCTGCTATCTCATCGTCGTCGGTGCTGACCGTAACTGAGGACATGACACCCGACGCCAGCGCCGCATGTATCGAACGGGCGACCAGCGGAACTCCTCCGACGGTCCTGAGGTTCTTTCGGTTGACTCCCTTTGAGCCCCCGCGCGCGGGAATGAGGCAAATCGGGAGCGACGAGTCCATCGGGAGAGGTTCAAACTCAGGGCACTCTGCGTAGCTTGAGTAGTACCGACTCCTCACTGGCGTACCGAAC
>RFMM01000022.1 GCA_009927665.1 Actinomycetota bacterium | reverse complement strand
CGTCATCCCAGTGCAGTGGACTTACTCCACTACCGGGCCGCTTGTACGTAATGTCAGCTTCGGTAATGCGGTGGCCAGCCGGAAGATCTCGCGCTATCACGATGCTGCGACGCGCATTGAGGCGGGCAACTTCTTCGCTGGGGAGCGGAATCTTGTCATCTAGGCCGAGTAGTGGCTCAATGCGTTGCACCTCACGTCGAAACTGCTGCAGGTGTTCTGCGGTCATCGCGTGATAATGATCGTTGCCAGGCAACGACGTGTCGTGGGTGAAGTGCTTTTCAAGAATGACTGCCCCAAGCAACCACGCAGCAACGAGTGACGGCAGCCCACTCTTGGGCACCGTGTGATCGGAATACCCGAGCACACATTCGGGGTATCGCTCTGCGAGACCCACAATCATCCGCAAGTTGGCGTTTGCATCAGCTGTCGGGTAGTTGAGAATGCAGTGCAATAGCGCAATGCTCGTTGCGCCGGCGGCTCGCAAAGTTGCGAGCGCCGCGTCGATCTCCTCGAGCGTCGATGCACCAACCGAAAGCACGATGGGCTTCCCGGTGTGAGCCACACGGCGTAGCAGTGGCGTATTCGTCAGATCTGCAGAGGCCACTTTGAAGAAGGGCACAAGCGGTGCAAGAAGGTCAACCGCCGCATCATCAAATGGCGTCGAGACAAAGTCAATGCCCACGTGGCACAATGCCTGGCAAGCTCGGTGTATTCCTCGGCTCCGAACGCGTCATACTTCTTGAAGAGCTCGTACTGACTGCGAGTGGCTTCTTTCGTGGTATCCCAATACGCAGGTGAGTGCTTCGAAGCGAGCGTCTCGGCCTTGTACGTCTGAAATTTGGCGGCATCTGCCCCGCCCTTCTTGGCCAACTCAATGAGTTGCTTGGCGGTATCGAGCGACCCTTCGTGATTCACCCCAATCTCGGCAATCACGTAAGGGGTCTCACCCTCACCGACCTCACGACTACCGAGACGTATGCGGGCAGCCGTCATGTAGCGCTCGTGCCGTGCTTTTCGCGAAGGCGCTGCTCGTGGTGATGCATCTCAGCAGTGTCATTCGTGATGTTCTCTTCGTGACGTCGGTAGCGATACAAAGGCAGTGCTACGTGGTGAATCGTGTAGCGATCGAGGAAGCGCAACCGCAAATCGCGATCTTCGTGACGCAAGAAGCTTTCGTCGTAGAGTCCGATGTCAATCAGCTGTTCAGTTCGAAACATGATTCCGCAGGCGATGGGTTCTTTCATTGCATCACAGCGAGAAATCACCTCTTCACGATCATCGACGAGCAGATAGTCGCACGCCACAGCATCCATTTGAGCGTTCTCTGCCAAGAAGAGATAGAGAATTTCGAGAAACGAAGCGTTCACGT
>RFMM01000066.1 GCA_009927665.1 Actinomycetota bacterium | reverse complement strand
CGAGTTGATGCCTTGTTCAGGCGTCTGCGTGCCTCAAACTCAGAGCGCGTCGCCACCGAACAACGAAGGCTTTGGCGAAGACGCCTGAACTCTCGCCGAAGACTGTGCTGCCGGAGACTGTGTCGCCAAAACACGTGTCACCAAAACGCGAGTCACCGAAGTCCGATCGCTCGCTGTTTCAGCAGCGTGCCACGACGATTGCGGCAGTGCTTGATGCGATGCTGCGCATCACCAAGCGCAACATCGCCGATGACGAGAACGCAATCATCACACACGTCGGTGGCAAACGGACGTCGCTGAGCCCTGAGGCGATGCTCCACGACATCGAGCAGCAATCTCGTCGATACGCCGACACATTGCGTGAAGAACTCACGAGTATTGCCGTCGAAGCTGCACGTACGATTCAGAGTGCGCGACGGGCCGACCTGCGCACGTCGGCTCTTGACGGTGTCGTCGAAGGCGTAATGCGCATCTTCATCAACGACATGCTGCACCCGTTGCACGAGCGAGTGCGAGCGGCACTCGGACGTCATGCCAACGATCGCGACGCCATCATCAGCGAGATTCGCACGATGTTCAAACAGGTACGCACTGAGACGCTCACCAAGGTGGTAACCGACGTCGCACACTTCGCATATGCACGAGGCGTGTTCACTGCCTGCGACGCAACCACCAAGGTCTGTTGGGTGGTTGACGCCGATGGTCCGGCGTGTGCCGATGCCGAAGACAACACTCTGGCGGGCTCGATTCGCCACGGCGAAGAATTTCCAACGGGGCAACAGCATCCCCTTGCGCATGACGGCTGTCGCTGTCTCGTGATTCCTGCCGACAAGTAGCCTGACGCGCAATGCGCATTCCCGGAGATTTGCCTAGGCAGCCGCTCTTTCCACGAGGTGGTTTCAATCTGCGTCGCCCGCGTCGCAGCCGTGTGTTGTTGTCACTGGTACTCATCGTCATCGTGCTGCTCTTTGTGTCGGCGCGCAGCGTTCGCGGCGTTCTATATCGACGTGTTGTGGCATCAGTCGTTGGGTCGAACCGATGTGTTCTGGGGCATCCTCTTTTCGCGACTAGGTCTCGCAACGGCGTTCACGTTGATCTTTGCGGCAGTGCTCGCGCTGAATATGTGGGTCGCTGACCGCTTGCGACCCGAGGCACTTCCGCTCACGGCTCGCGAGCAGGCAGTTGCTGGATATCGCAACCTGACCACTGGTCGGCGCACGCTGTTCATCATCGCTGTTTCCCTCGTGCTCGGATTCCTCGTCGGATCACCTGCAGCGTCACAGTGGCAAGACTGGCTGCTCTTCCGCAACGCAACTTCGTTTGGTGTGGCAGACCCGTTGTTCAACCAAGACGCAAGTTTCTATCTCATGCGCCTGCCGTTTCTGCAGTTCGTCGTCGACTGGTCATTCGCTGCGTTGATCTTGATCACCCTCGTTACGGCCGGAGCGCATGCACTCAATGGCGGCATTCGTCTGCAAATTCAGGGTCGAAAGGTCACTCCACAGGCGAAGTTTCATTTGAGCGTGCTGTTCGCTGCGCTCTCGATTGTGCGCGCTGTCGACTACTGGTACTCGCGCTACGACCTCACGCGCTCGACCCGAGGAGTCGTGCAGGGAGCCACCTTCACCGACGTGAATGCGCAATTGCCGGCTACCCAGCTGATGATTCTCGTCTCGCTCGCGGTGGCATTGTTGTTTCTCGCCAACTTTCGCCAGCGCGGCTGGCGCCTGCCGATTCTTGCAACGGTGTTGTGGATTGTGATTGCGATTACCGCCGGCGGTGTTTATCCGGCAATCGTGCAGCGATTTTCTGTGCAACCAAACGTCAGCACCAAGGAGCTGCCGTACATTGACCGAAATATCGAGGCCACCAAGTTTGCAATGGGTCTTGGTGACATCACGCGAAGCGTCGTTGAGCTCGAGCCCTTGAGTGGCACCGAGCTGAATGCGAATCCGGCACCGCTGCGCAACGTTCGGCAGCTCGACCCTTTCCAGATGCGTGACCGATTCATTCTCGATGAAGGTCAGACCTCGTTCTACGCCGTGCGTGATCTCGATGTCGACCGATATGAGGTCGACGGCCGTTTGCAGCAGGTCATGGTGTCGGCGCGAGAATTGAATTCCGCCGGAATTCCGAATCGCACGTGGGTGTCGCGTCACCTGCTGTACACCCATGGTTGCAACATGATTGCCGCACCTGCGAGTCGAACGACCAGTGACGGTCGCCCGGTGTATCTCGACCTTGGCGTTACTCGACCAGAGCTGTACTTCGGCGAAGGCATTGACCAATATGCACTCGTCAATACCGAGCAGATTGAGCAACCGTGCACCGACTCTGTCACGAAAGAGCCCACCACGGGTGGTGTGCAACTCTCATCGACGCTGCGTCGTGTCGCGTATGCAGTGAGCTACGGCGAGTACAACCTCTTTGGCTCTGGTCTCATCACGTCGCAGTCGCGCATCTTGCATGATCGCAACGTCACCGAACGAGTCGCTCGTTTGGCTCCGTTTTTGCGATTTGATGCCGATCCATACCCTGTGGTCGTCGACGGCACCGTGCAGTGGGTGCTTGACGCGTACACAATCAGCGATCGGTATCCCTATGCGCAACAGGCCAACATTGACCAGTTGTCACCTGGCGGTGGCCTCAACGTGCCGTTCAACTACGTGCGCAACAGTGTGAAAGCGGTCGTTGACGCCTTCACTGGTGATGTCACGTTCTATGTGGTCGACGAAAAGGATCCACTGACGGCAGCGTGGCAGAAGGCATTCCCAAATCTCTTTTCGCCAGTCGCTGAAGCTCCAAAGGCATTGGTAGAACACTTCCGCTATCCGGAGGATCTCTTCCGGGTGCAGACGAACGTTTACGGTCGATATCAGTTCGACGACGCGACGCTGTTTTTCAACCGCGACGCTGCGTGGAGTGTGGCTCAAGCACCCGCGACAGAACCCGAGTCCGTTTCTGGGCTCGTTGGTGGTGGTGTCGTCGGAGGCGTTGAAGGCATTGACGTGCAAGACGCAAGCGTGTTGCGTTTCGAGCCGTACTACACGATGTTCCACGGCGCTGATGGTCTTGGAGATCCAACCTTCTCGATGGTGCGACCCTTCGTGCCGTTCTCAGCCGACAACGCGCGCAAAGAGTTGCGAGCCCTGATGGTCGTGTCGAGTGATCCGGGGTCGTATGGCAAGATCAGCGTCTTTGAAATGCCTGAGCCGTTGCCTGAAGGTCCGGCAACTGTCGCAGCTGAGTTCGGTAGCGATCCGGTGATCGCTCAACAGATCACTCTGCTCGACCAGCGCGGATCGCGTGTCATCTTCGGAGATCTTCAAGTGGTGCCGGTGCAACGCGGGTTGATGTACGTGCGTCCGCTCTTCGTGCGACCAGACGACCCGAGCGCCAAGCAGATATTCGTCCGCAAGTTCTTGGTGTCGTATGACAATCGGGTCGTCATGGCCGACAGCCTCACCGAAGCGGTTGGTCGACTCTTCCCTGGCTTCTCCACCAATCTTGGTGAACGAATCGATGACGGCACCGGTCTGCCCGTCGACCCAACGGTTGACACATCGACTGGCACTGCGAGTGAGTCGGGCACTGTCACAACAACGACAACGATTGCTGCCGATCTTGATGCACTCGGTGCAGCTGACTTGCTGGCGCGCGCCGATGCATTGTTCGATGAAGCAAACGCCGCACTTGCCCAGACTCCACCAGACTTTGCCGAGTATCAGGCCAAGTTGGCACAAGCCCGCGACTTGGTGCGAAGAGCGATTGCCATCATCGGCGGGTAACGCGCTGCTCAACTAACGGACGCGGCGCAGTAGCTCGGCCAGTTCCGCCAGGTCTTGACGGAAGGCAATCGCGTAGCGAGCTTGTTCGCTGGCCAACCGAGTCTGACTCGCTCGTAAGTGCTCGACACGCTCGGCTGTTGCCGCATCTGACGTTGCTGCAAGTTTTTGAATCTCGTCGTCAAGTTCATGGAACTGATTGGTGAGTGTTGAAGCCATCTGGGTTACCCGTTCATCGAGTGCGCTGAAGCGCGCAGTGACACTGGACAGAGAGGCTTTCACTGACTGCAGGTCGGCATCTCGCTCATTCAGTGCAGTACGCAGCGCGTCAAGATCGCTACGCATAACTGCGAGCGTGGTGCCGAGTTCGTGGCGTCGTCGACGGAAAATCATTGGAGCCGGCGGTAGGCTGACGAGACCCGACGCGGGGTAGAGCAGTCCGGTAGCTCGTCAGGCTCATAACCTGAAGGTCGCAGGTTCAAATCCTGCCCCCGCCACCACTGCGCGCTATTTGGCGACACGTTGATCCTGCGGCAACATGCGCCGGCGATGCCAGCGAAGTCGAAATGGGGCCACGGCTAGTCGCGAGGTCAACCGATGAGCGCTGTGAAGATGAGCGCACGCACGAACACGTTCAGCGAACTCAACGATGGCCCCAGCAGAATCGTGAAGCCCAGCGCTAGCGGATACACCCACGCCACTTCCGATAGGAAGCTGCCCAATTTGGTTCGGTGTGGTGCGACTTGAGTCTGTGCTGAAAAGAACTCGTCAGCACCCGCGGTGACCGTGACTCGCTCTGCGGTGATGAGATCGTCTGCCTTGGCAAGCACAGCGCTGCGTTCTGCAGAGCGCTCCCACTGGCGAAGGTGAACGGCATCAACGAAACGAAACACGATGTGGTACTCGTCAGATTCCGTTCCTGGGTGCAGCATCGTGGCACCGAGGCATCCTGGAAATGATTTGACGGCAGAGAGCATTTCGTCAGACCAGGCAACAAAGGGAGCCGACAATCCAGGCTTGACGGTGCGAGCAATGGTGACGGTAACGGTCCCTGGCGCAATGCGCGGAAGCTTGGAGGTGTCGAATGATCCCGTGAGTTCGGGCATGGCGTAGAGAGTAGTTGTGTTTCACGTAGCAATCTGACACAGCGTGACAAGCACACCATCAGCATGAGAACATCGGCGAGCGCGCCAGCGGCGTGATGACGATGCCGAGCCGTAGAATGCAAGTATTCCTTTTGATATGCGCAGCCGTTCTCCGCGCTCGTACAGGGTGAAGTGACCGTCGACCCATGAGTACGTCGATTCTTGATACGGGCGTGAAAGTGGTGAAGAACGTCGGCGGCTTCACGGTTGGCCGTGGATCACTAGCGCAATTGCCGAAATTCGTCGACTCGCGCCGCGCGGTGAGTGGTACGACTGCCAAGGTCGTCTATCTCATAGATGAGTTCTTTCGTGGGCAGCCCGAGACGCTGCGAAAGTTGGGAAATCAGGCGGGTGACATCGTGCGCTTCATCGAAGTCGCTGATGAGCCGACAACACGTGGCATCGACATGATTACCAACGAGATTCGCTCACAGCTGACGGGCTTACCTGCCACCATCGTCGGTTTCGGTGGCGGAACCACGATGGATACTGCGAAAGCAGTCGCGAATCTCTTGACCAATGGCGGCAACGCTGCCGACTACCAAGGTGGGACCTCGTCAAGGTGCCGGCGGTGCACAAGATTGCCGTGCCAACCATCTCTGGCACTGGCTCTGAAGCAACCCGTACCTGTGTCATGACGAACACCGAGAGCGGCTTGAAGCTGGGCATGAACAGTGATTTCACGGTGTTCGACCAGATGGTGCTCGACCCCGAGTTGACCGCGACGGTTCCCCGTGACCAGTACTTCTATACGGGCATGGACGCATACATTCATTGCATCGAAGCCCTCGCGGGGTCATATCGCAATGCGGTTGGTGATGCATATTCGCGCGAGACCGTCAATCTGTGCCGGCAGGTCTTCTTGGCCGACGACATGATGAATGACGAGTCGCGTGAGCGATTGATGGTTGCGTCATATCTGGGTGGATGCGCGATTGCAACGAGCTACGTCGGAGTCGTGCACCCGTTTTCGGCGGGTTTGAGCGTGGTTCTTGGTCTCCACCACTGCGTCGCCAACTGCATCGCGCTCAACGCGCTCGGTGAGTTTTATCCGACCGAGCACCGAGAGTTTTGTCAGATGATGAATGCACAAGGCGTGAAACTGCCGACTGGCGTCTGCGCAGGATTAACCGACGAGCAATTCACCGCCTTGGTTGCAGCCACTGTGGTGCATGCCAAACCATTGACGAATGCGCTTGGTGCAGACTTTCGCACGGTGCTCACTGACGAACGAGTCGTCGACATCTTCCGGAGCATGTAGTCATGCCTGGATTTGAAGTCATTGGTGCCGAGGAGCAGGCCGAAATCGACGACGTCTTTCGTCGTGGTGGTGTGCTGTTTCGACATGGCTTCGACGGCATCCGCAACGGCTGTTACAAGGTTCGCGATTTCGAGGCGGCCTTCGCGCAGTACATGGGCGTGCCTCATGCGCTTGCGGTGACCTCGGGTACTGCTGCATTGCGTGTCGCGCTCGCCGCACTGAATCTGCAGCCAGGTGATGAGGTCATCACGCAAGCCTTCACGTTCGTGGCAACTGCGGAAGCAATCATCGAGTCGCGTCTGGTACCGGTGTGTTGTGAGGTGGATGACACGCTGAATATGGATCCTGTTGATCTCGAACGTCGAATCACGCCGCGCACTCGTGCGGTGATTGCAGTGCATATGCTCGGCACTCCAGCGCGCTTACGAGAAATCAAGGCAGTCTGTGAACGTCACAATGTGGTGCTGATCGAAGATGCCGCCTGGGGTTGCGGCGGTTCGCTTGACGGGGTTCGGCTCGGTACCTGGGGTCGTATGGGTACGTTCAGCTTTGATTTCGCGAAGACCATGACCACCGGTGAAGGAGGCATGATCGTGTTTCACGAGCGTGCCGACTACGAACGCGCTGCTGCGTGGCACGACCACGGTCATGAGAACAACCCAGCAGTGCCGCGTTGGGAAGACACGAGGTCGGGTAGCGGCTTCAACTACCGCATGACCGAGTTGCAAGGTGCCGTCGGTCTCGCCCAGTTGCGCAAACTTGATGACGTCGTTCGTCGTCAGCGCACGAACCGCGATGCAATGTGGCGAGCCATCGCCGACCTGCCGGGTGTGACGCCGCGAGCGGTGCCTGCCGAATCACAAGAGACCGCTGATGCACTGGTCTTTGAAGTGCCAGCAGCTGATGTGGCGCGTGAGGTACGAACGCGGTTGCTTGCGGCGGGCTCGGCGACCAAGATTCTGCCTGAGGCCGTCACCTGGCACTTCGCTGGCACATGGACGCACATGCCCGAGTTGGTAGCGACTCACGGTGACCTCGCCGCGGCGTTTCCCACCACGGCATCACGTCTCTCGCGATGTGTGTCGTTGCCGGTGATCGTCAAGATGTCAGAGGATCTGCCCGCCAGGATTCGTGCCGCAATCGCACCGGTGCTCGGCGGAAAGTAGTCGTAGCGTAAAGGTGATGTCGGGCAGCACCCTGATCTCGGTCATCGTTGCCGCGCACAACGAAGAGCGTTACATCGGCCGTTGTTTGCGCTCGTTGTTGGCACAGACGTTTCCGCGCGCAAAGTTCGACATCATCGTGGTCGATGATGGCAGCACCGATCGCACCTCTGCGGTGCTGAAGACATTTGGCGACGATGTCAAAGTGTTGCGAAACGATACGAATATGGGTT
>RFMM01000247.1 GCA_009927665.1 Actinomycetota bacterium | reverse complement strand
GGTGTCACCCACGACGACGGTTTCACCTTCAAAGACGACTTTCTCGTTGACGAGTCGGGCATTATTCGTGGCTCTGGCTCCGCACCAACAACGTGCTTCGACCTGCATCTCTACCCGTTGATCGGCAATCTCGAGCATGCGCTTGGTTCCCTCAAAGAGCAACCCTTTGAAGTCGGTGATGAGCCCAAAGGCGTACACATCTATACCGAGATCGTCGACTACGACAGAGAGCTCGTCACACTGCTCGGTGGTGTAGAACTGCACCTCATCGCACACCATGAAGTCGAGCGGCATGTGCTGACGAGCAAGTGCCATGATGCTCGGAGTACTTCCGATGTCAACGGCGGGCGACGAGACCCCAAGGCGACTCGTCACTTGCGCACCATCGCGGTCGAGTTTGGTCAAGAGCAGACCGCGCAAACCGCGCGATGACAGATTGTGGTGAATCTGCAACGCAAGGGTGCTCTTGCCCGAGCCCATCGTGCCAAAACTAAAACGCAAAGTTGCCATAAACGTCAGGTGGTCGCTGCGGTGGTGCTGTGGCTAGTTGCTGGTGGAGTAGTCGAAAAGCCCCTCATTGGCAGAGTTGGTCGCTGGAGCCAGTTGTCGTCGAGGTACGACGCAACGCCGTCGATGGCGTGAATCGTGTAGGCGTGTCGCGGCTTGTCGCTGTTGTTTGCTGCCGATAAGTGCGGAACTGCACCGTCGAGCAACACGAGGGTGCCACGCTTGGCTTCAAGACACGCGAGTGAGTCGAGCGGATACTGCTCGGCCACCAGCACGTCGGTGACGGTCGACGTTCGTGCTTCGTTGAGTCGTGATCGCTCGCGTACGGGCAGTCGGTGTCCGCCTGGCAGCGCCCACATGCACCCGTTCTCGGTCGTCGCATCATCAATTGCAAACCAAAAACCGACGACGCTCTGTGGCTCAGTCCACAGGTACGTATGGTCGGTGTGGCAGGTGACTTCTCCGCCGATGCGTGGCTGCTTGAAGATGTACATCGACTGCAAGAGCAACGGTTCCACCATGCCGATGTCGTGGGCAACTGCAGCCAGCTGCGGTGTGCGACTGAAGGAATCGAATACCGGATCAAGGTCGTGCATCGCGTGCCCAAGTTTGTTGAGACAAAGGTGCGCGTCTCCGCGCAGACGACCGTCAGAATCGAAGGCATCCTTCTCAAAGAAGCATCGGATGGCCTCGCCGCTCGACAAGAAGTAGTCGTCACCCGCATGTAACGGCTTGCCATCAGCGGTGAAGATCGTCGCCTGCTCTGGCGATGGCACGTGTTGCTCGGCAAGTTGCATGGCTCGTTCTCGCAACGCCAGACAGTGCTCTTCGGAAACGAAGTCAGGCACGACGAGAAAACCATCGCGGCGAAACGCCGCAACTTGCGCGTCGGAAAGATAGCGAGGCATCGCGTTGCTCACTCGCTGGGGGGAACGAAGTTGGAGGCTTCAGGGAACGCGTGCGGAATCATCTCACTCATGCGTCGTGGTGTGCCCTCGACCTCGATCAACATGTCGGGCCCACCGTGTTCCCACAGCAACTGGCGACAACGGCCGCATGGGGTGACCGGTGCTCCGTTTCCGACCGTGCACACGGCGACAAGACGACCACCACCGGTACGCGCAAGTTCGCTGATCATCCCGCATTCAGCACAGAGCGTCAGGCCGTATGACGCGTTCTCGACGTTGCATCCCGTGACGATGCGGCCATCATGTGTTAAGCCGGCAGCACCGACACGAAACTTCGAATAGGGAACATAGGCGAATGTTGCAGCTTCGTGTGCGGCGGCACGCAGAGCGGCCCAGTCGATGTTCGCCATCATCGCAACGCTAGTCAGCGACGTGATCTCCGGGGCCGTGGATGCTGCTCGAGTTCATAGAGCATGACCCCGCTGTCATGTCGCACCCACAGACCAGCGCCAACCTCGTAGAAGTGCCGAGTGAGGTGCTTGCGATACCACGCCCCTGTGCGCACGTAGACATCAAGGTCGGTTGACCGCCGATCAACGATATGCGCCATGTCGAACTGCGTGGGAGCCTCGAAATACAAGGCGGTGCGAGTGGCACGTGCCAAGTTGTTGATAGCCCGTATAGCTCCATCATCGTCGAGATACTGCAGCACTCCGACACAGGTGACGAGATCAGACTGGCGATGTGGGCGCCAACGCGAGATGTCGCGCTGCTCGTGACCGTATTTCTCACAGGCATGTGCGCTGATGTCGGTGGAAACGACCTTCACTCGCGGATGATGTGTTCGATACCACGAGCTCCAATGACCGCGGCCAGCACCAACTTCGAGCATTGAGCGAACGGGGGCTTGCCACCAGGCGAGCAGCGCGTGCACTGCGGTGGCGAGATTGGCCACCTGGGTCTTTGAGTGCACGGGTCGCGCACCGTAGAAGCGTGAATAATACGAGGAGTCAAATGTCGTTCTTGGCACACGTCGTGTGTAGCAGGAAGAGAACTAGCCTTGCGAATCAGCGACCCACCAGAAAGGTGCATGCAATGTCTGTCTACGACGTGAAGATCAAAGCTCTTACCAGTGCGACGGAGGTGCTCGGGGCACGTCAAGGTGGTGTCACATTGGTGGTGAACGTCGCGTCGAAGTGTGGTCTGACGCCGCAATACACGGGGCTCGAAGCGTTGCACAAAGAATTCGCGGCAGAAGGGTTTTCGGTCGTGGGTGTGCCGTGCAACCAATTCGGGGCGCAAGAACCCGGGTCGGCCGAAGAAATCACCACGTTCTGTTCGACTAGCTATGGCGTGACGTTTCCGCTCACGGAGAAAATCGAGGTCAATGGCGCAGGTCGCCACGCTCTCTACTCGTCGCTTACGTCAGTTGCCGATGCCGAGGGGCACTCGGGCGACATTCGTTGGAATTTTGAGAAGTTTCTCATCGGCAAAGATGGCAAGGTCATCGCCCGATTCAGCCCGATGGTGACACCCGAAGACGAAACTCTGCGTGCAGCAATTCGTGCAGCCCTGAACTGACTCGCCATGCGTGTCGCTGCTCTTCAGATGTCGATGGCGGTTGACACGCCGACCAATGTGGCCGTTGCCGAGCGCCTCGTGCGTGATGCGGCGTCGCAAGGCGCACAGGTCATTTTGATTCCTGAACTTTTTGAGGGTCAGTACTTCTGCAAAGACCAACGAGCGGAAGAACTGCAGCGTGCTCGGCCGCTTGAAGGCCACCCAACAATCAGCCACTTCGCTGCGGTGGCGCGCGAATTGCGAGTGGTGCTGCCACTCAGTCTCTTCGAACGCGCAAACAACGCATATTTCAATACGGTGGTGGTCGTCGATGCCGATGGTGCGGTGCTCGGCAAGTATCGCAAGAGCCATATTCCTGATGGTCCTGGCTATTCGGAGAAGTTCTATTTCTCGCCTGGCGACACCGGGTTTCGTGTCTGGCAGACCGCGTACGGTGCAGTCGGCGTTGGCATCTGTTGGGATCAGTGGTTTCCAGAAGCTGCCCGCAGCATGGCGTTACTCGGGGCTGAGGTGATTTTGTATCCGACTGCCATCGGTAGTGAGCCGCAGAACCCCACGTGGGATTCAAGTGCGCATTGGCAACGGGTGATGCAGGGCCACGCAGCAGCAAACCTTGTGCCCGTAGTTGCAGCCAATCGCACCGGCCGCGAAGTTGGGCACGCGACAACGGTGACCTTCTACGGTTCGTCGTTCATTACAGATTCGACGGGGGCAAAGGTTGCCGAAGCAGGGCGCGATGATGAACGCGTGCTCATTGCCGATGTTGACGTCGAAGCGAATCGTGCGATGAGAGCAGCGTGGGGGTTGTTTCGCGATCGACGCCCTGAGTTGTATGGCGCGCTCACGACGCTCGATGG
>RFMM01000023.1 GCA_009927665.1 Actinomycetota bacterium | reverse complement strand
ACCAGTTATGTTTCGAAGCGTTGGGCCACTCGTGTAGCAAGATACGAGCCGATCGCTAAGGATGCTGTGGCCGCCGGAGACGGAGCGTTACACACGTTGAAAACTCGCTCAGTTTCGCGAAGCGCGAAGTCATCAAGCAGATTTCCCGTGCGATCACATGCCTGCGCTCGAACTCCGGCCGGCGCTGGCACGAGGTCGTCCTCGCATACGGCTGGCACGAGTCGTTGGAGGGCTCGAACGAAAGCCCGCTTCGAGAATGACCGTCGATACTCCCCGAGTCCTGTTTTCCAATACTTCCTCGCAACCTGCTGAAATCCGGGCCACAAGAGTGTTTCGAGTAGCTCGCGCGGACGCACTGTTGTCTTGGTGTATCCCTCTCGAGCAAAGGCGAGCACCGCGTTCGGTCCGCATTCGACGGCACCATCAATCATGCGGGTGAAATGCACACCAAGAAAGGGGAAAGACGGATCAGGCACTGGATAAATGAGATGTTGCACGAGATGCCGGGCGGATTCGCGCAGGGTGTAGTACTCGCCACGAAAGGGAAGAATTCGGAGATCGAGGTCTTTCACCGTCTCGCGCGTCAGGCGATCAGAATACAAACCGCCACAGGTCACCACGAAGTTCGCTACATGGTCTCCGTTGGTCGTGCTCACACGTACCTCATTTGCGCGAGGTGAGATGGAAGTGACAGCTTCACCAAGTCTGATTTCGCCGCCTAAGTTGCGAATCTGTCGAGCCATCGCCTCGGCTACTGCGACGTAGTCAACGATGCCGGTTTGGGGTACGAAGAGGCCGGCGACACCAGCACAGTGAGGCTCACGTTCACGAATCTGTGTCGCAGTGAGTCGCTGTAGACCACCAAGACCATTTGCGCTACCACGTCGTTGAAGTTCGTCGAGCTGCGGTACCTGCGAATCATCTAGCGCTACCACGACCTTGCCGCAAATCTCGTGAGCGATGCTCTCGTTGCGACAGAAGCCGAGAAGTTTGTTGTAGCCCTCGACACAGAGGCGGGCTTTCAGCGAACCAGGGCGGTAGTAGAGACCAGAATGAATGACTCCACTGTTGTGACCAGTCTGATGTTGTGCAACAGAAGGCTCTTTCTCGACGATGAGCAGCCGTCGGCCAGGCATTTGCTGCAGAAGGTGCAGTGCCGTTGCCAACCCAACAATGCCGCCACCAATGACGGTTACGTCGTTGCGCATAGCCATT
>RFMM01000024.1 GCA_009927665.1 Actinomycetota bacterium | reverse complement strand
TTCTCACGCTCTACAGTGCAGGAACCTGCTGCGTGATGCAGTGAATGCCGCCGCCGCCGAGCGCGAGAATCTCGCCCACGTCGAGCCCTACGACTTCGCGCGACGGAAACCATTCGCCGAGTAGCGCGAGCACGTCATCATCTGCCTCGTGACCACATACGGGAACAATCACGCCGCCGTTCACGACATAGAAGTTCACGTAGGGAACCACGACTCGGTGACCATCAACTTGGGCGAAGGGCAACACCGGCACTTCACGCACCGTCAAGCCGGCATCCACCAACACTCTTCGGTTCTCGGCCATGCGATTGTGGTCGGGCTCGGCCACATCGTCACAACCTTGCAACACCACCGTGTGCTCGTCGGCGAACGAAGCGACATTGTCGACATGCCCGTCGGTGCCGTCGTCGAGATACAAGCCATACGGCAGCCAGACGACACGATCTTGCCCGAGTTCGCTACAGAGTCGGGCGGTGATCTGCTCACGAGTGAGATGTGGATTTCGATTCTTGTTCAGAAGGCACTGTTCGGTCGTCAACAGCGTTCCTGCACCATTGGTCGTGATTGATCCACCCTCGAACACCATGTCGATGACGCGGGCGGGCTCACCACGCTCGCGTAACCATGCACTCGCAATCTTGGCGTCGTTGTCATACGGCAAATACTTCTCACCCCAACTATTGAACTTCCAGCAGGTGCCAACACGATGTTGCCCGTCACTTACGTAAATCGGTCCAGTATCTCGAAACCAAGAATCATCAATAGGCAAGACGACAACTTCGACGGTGCTACCACACATGTCGGCGGCCTGCTCCGCATCACGCTGGTTGGCAATCATGGTGACCGGCTCAAACCCTGAGATGGTGCGAGCCACTGAAGCGTGAGCACGGCGCGCCTCACCAAGTCGCTGACCGTAGAGCTCTTCACGCGCCGGCCAGCACATCACCGTGCGTTCGTGGCGGGCAAACTCCGCCGGCATGCGCATCATGTTTGGCTCAGTGTCGCGGCGTTTCGTTGGCACCACCGATCGGGGTGCGACCA
>RFMM01000148.1 GCA_009927665.1 Actinomycetota bacterium | reverse complement strand
AAGAAGCGTTGCCGTCGTCGTCGCAGTGACTGCACTTGGTCTCGCTGCTGGTTGTGCAACACAAGAAACTGCCACTACTGACAGCGGTGTACTCGACGGCGTCGGTCGCCTGCCCGGCTACGACTTCTGGGCGCCCGTCACCTTGCCTGATGGAGTACAACTCGAGTTGCCGCTGCCCGAGGGTGGGCCGGTCGGTGGTCGTGTCGATGGCAACCGTGTGCTGCTTGTCGGAGATTCGATTCTCGCCTCAACCGCGAAGCGCTATGCCGGGGAAATGTGTGATGCGCTTGAGCCTCTCGGTTGGCAGGTGGCGGTCGAAGCAGAGCCCGGCCGTTTTGCCGAGTTCGGTGTGCGAGTGCTTGAGCGGCGCATCGAAGCAGTTTGGGACGTCGTCTTCATCTATCTCGGCACCAACTATGAAGGCAACGAAAGTTCATTGCGCAAACAGTTCGACAAGATGTTCACACTCACTCGCGGCGTCGAGACCGTGGTGCTCACCACCGGCGAGTTTCGTGCGGCCCAAAAGACGGTCAACAAGGTGATTAAAGAATCCGCCGCCGACTACGACCACGTGCACGTGTTGGATTGGGCAAGCGTCATGAAATTAAAGGGCGTAACAGGCAAAGACAAGGTGCACCTCTCTGATGTGGGCCGAGCCGTTCTCGCGCAAACCGTCGCACGCGCGCTCGACTACGCGCCGTATCGCGAGCCGTCGTGTCTCGACCCCAAGTTTCGCGACGACACTGGCATCAACGCGGCGACTACGACGACGAATCCGTAGCGGCGTCGACAGCGTCGCCGGCGTTCGTAGCGGCGTCGCCGGGTTCGGCTGCGTTCGTGGCGGCGCCGCCGGGGTCGGCTGCGCTAGCGGCAGCATCGCGCGCGGCGCGTCGCAGTGCGGCACGATCTTTGGCCTGGGCGGTCGTGACCTCGCGGTGATGCGCGCGACACAGCACTTCGAGCCCGCCGCGACCATCGGGCTCGGGGTTCAAGTGGTGATGACAACCCGGGCCATAACCCGCTCCGTCGCGAGCCGTGCGATGGTTGACCTCGCAATCACGGCGGGCTGCGTCGCAACCAGGTCGTTCGCAGAAATACTTAGCGCGCCGCTTCGCGGCCGACCGCGCAAAGCGCCAAATGTGGTTGCGTTGCCAGGCGCGACCACACTTGTCGCTGCACCAGGTGCGTCGTCGAGGCGAGGTGATTGCGGCGTTGCACCATTGGCAGTGGCCAGGCTCGCCAGTCCACGCCGACAGCGAACAGGTGATGCGTTCACGCTCGAGTGCGCTCAGCTCGCCGGCCGCCGATACGCGGCGTGGCGTCGCACGGCGAGTGGTGCTACGGGTCGTGCCTCGCGCCGCGACGCGGCGGCGCTTACGAGCGGATGTTGATCGGCGTCGCCGGCGTCGCATCGACCATGTCGAAGAAGTCATTGCCCTTGTCGTCGACCACGATGAAGGCGGGGAAGTCGCGCACCTCGATCTTCCACACGGCCTCCATTCCCAATTCGGCGTATTCGAGCACTTCCACCTTCGTGATGCAATCCTGGGCGAGTCGTGCCGCTGGCCCGCCCACTGAACCGAGATAGAAACCGCCGTGTCGTTTGCAGGCGTCGGTCACTTGGCGCGAGCGGTTGCCTTTGGCGAGCATCACGAAACTGCCGCCAGCGCGCTGGAAGTCAGCGACGTACGAGTCCATTCGACCTGCGGTGGTCGGCCCGAACGCCCCCGAGGCATAGCCGGTGGGCGTCTTTGCGGGTCCGGCGTAATACACGCAGAAGTTCTTCATGTAGTCGGGCAGCGAACCCGTCTGCTCGAGCCGCTCTTTCAACTTGGCGTGAGCAATGTCGCGCGCCACGATCATCGGGCCGCTCAACATCACCCGAGTTTTTACAGGATGGCGACTCAGCTCGGCACGCACGTCGGCCATCGGGCGGTTCAAGTCGATGCGCACAACGTCGCCAGCCAGATCATCGAACGACACGTCTGGCATGAATCGTGCCGGGTCAGTCTCGAGTCGCTCGAGAAACACGCCATCGCGGGTGATCTTGCCGAGTGCTTGACGATCGGCGCTGCACGACACCGCCATCGCCACCGGGCAACTCGCACCGTGGCGCGGCAGACGAATCACGCGAACGTCGTGGCAGAAGTATTTTCCGCCGAATTGTGCACCGATACCGGTCTGTTGGGCGAGGGCAAGCACTTTGCCTTCGAGTTCGATGTCGCGGAAGCCGTGGCCGCTCGTGCTTCCGCTTGTTGGCAGCGAGTCGAGATACTTCGTGCTCGCCAACTTGGCGGTCTCGACAGCAAACTCGGCGGAAGTGCCGCCGATAACGACCGCGAGGTGATAGGGCGGACACGCAGCCGTGCCGAGCGTCTTCATCTTTTCGAACAGCCACGGCAACAACGTCTTTTCGTTGAGCAGTGCCTTGGTCTCTTGAAACAGGTAACTCTTGTTCGCTGAGCCGCCACCCTTGGCGATGAACAAGAACTTGTACTCGTCTCCGTCGGTTGCAGAAATCTTGATTTCGGCCGGCAGGTTCGTGTTTGTGTTCTTCTCTTCGAACATCGAGAGTGGTGCGAGCTGGCTGTAGCGCAGGTTGCTCGTGAGAAACGTGTCGTAGACGCCACGCGAGATTGCGGCCTCGTCGTGTCCGCTCGTCAGAACGTGCTGACCCTTCTTGGCTTTGATGATTGCCGTGCCGGTGTCTTGGCACATCGGCAACACGCCACCCGCGGCAATCGATGCGTTCTGCAGCAAGTCGAGTGCGACGAAACGATCGTTGCCACTCGCCTCAGGATCATCGAGAATGCTCGCCAGTTGTGCCAAGTGTGATGCACGCAGAAAATGCGAGATGTCGTGCATCGCCTCGGCAGTCAACCGCGTGATTGCGGCAGCTTCGACTCGCAGAAAATCGCCAATTTCGGTTCTTGCGACCGACACACCTTCGCGCGTAACGAGTCGGTAGTCAGTGTTGTCATCGCCGAGTGGCAACAGTTCGACATGACTGAACGGCTCGGGTGCGGCCATCACGCAACCAACGAGTTCTTCACACCAGTGCGGGTGTGCCAGTGAATGCGCCCGGGTCGCCTGGTGCAGGGATGAGCGGCTTGCTCCACGCCACGGTGCGCGCTACCTCGTCGGCAACGGCGCGCCACTCCTTGGGGTTCCAGCCTTGCGCACTTGCCACGACGTTGCCGTCGATGCGCAAGAACACGAACGCAGGCAGGTGAGTGAGGCCGAGTTGTTTCACGAACGAGCGGTCAGGGTCACAGAAGACGAGCGCTTCCGACGCGAGTGGTCCGAGAAATGAACGAGCGTCGTTGGCATCAGCGGTGACGACATAGTTCGCCCGCACGCTCGAGCCGGCAAACTGGGCGAGCACGCGGCGCGCGGTCTTGAGCACCCAGGCGCTTTCGTTGGTGTACGGATCAACCACCACTGACATGAGGTGAAACGTCGTGAGCCACTCATGTAAGGGTCGCGACTCGCCCTCGAGCGGCTGCAACACCGTGTCAGGAGACGGCGTGATCACGACAAGAACGGTAGCAAGCCCGCAACTACTCTCTTCGCAATGCATCCGATCGAACGACTGCGATATGTGGCACGCGCCGATGGCGCCGGCCCGTCGTTGCTCGTGCGCGAGACCGCTCACGCGTTGTGTGACCTCGACACCGACCCACAGTCGCTGATTTTGGCGTGTCGGCGAATCGTTGAACGGCATCCGACCATGGCGCAACTGTGGTGGCTGTGTGCCAACGTGCTCACTGCGACCGAACCCTTCGCCCGTGCACGAGAGTTGGCGCATGTCGTTGAGCGCGACCCGACGCCCGGGCATCTTGACGACGATTTACCTGATGATGCCAGCGTGCTGATCATCGGTTGGCCGTCGTCGTGTGTGAAAACACTTGTGCAGCGCGGTGATGCGACGATGCTCGTCGTTGATAGTCACGGCGAGGGCGAAGCTCTTGTCAACCGATTGCACGATGCCGAAGTCGCCGCCGAACTCGTGCCATTCGAGTATCTGGCTGGCGTGATGCGCAGTGTCGACGCCGTGCTCATCGAGGCGCTCGCGTGTGGACCCGATTCGGTGTTGTGCGTCGGCGGTTCTCGCACGGTGGTCGATGTTGCCCGCGCTCATGACAAGGCGGTCACTCTGGTCGCGGGCGTCGGCACACGCCTGCCCGACCCGCTCTGGCGTGGCATGGTCGACGCGCTCGTGTTAGACGATTGGCGAGCGGGTCTCGACGTGATCGATGCCCGAGTGTTCGCACGCATCGTCGGCCCGACGGGCGTCAGCACTGACTTCTCGAAGTCTTTCGTGGCGGAATGTGCAGCCGCGACCGAGCTGTTGCGGCGCAGCGTCATCTAGCCTGCAAGCCATGTCTCCACGCTCACGCGATCTGCCACGTCGTTCGTGTCTTTCGATTCCTGGTTCATCAGACAAGATGCTCGGCAAAGGTCCGGGAATTCCCGCCGACATGGTGTTTCTCGATCTTGAAGACGCCGTCGCACCGAAGGAAAAGGAAGCATCGCGCGCCAAAGTGGCGAACGCCATCAAGTCACAAGAGTGGGGCGACAAGGTGCTGTGCGTGCGGGTCAATGACTGGAGCACCAAGTGGACCGCCTACGACATCATCGAGGTGGTTGGTGGTGCGGGTTCGCGACTCGATGAAATCATGCTGCCGAAAGTCGAGTCGGCTGCGCAGATCGTTGCCACCGACATGTTGCTGCGCCAAGTGGAAATCGCCAACGGCTTGCCGGTGGGCCACATCGGCATCGAGGCGCAAATTGAAACGGCTCGCGGTCTCATCAATGTTGAAGAAATCTGCGCAGCCAGCCCGCGCATCGAAACCATCATCTTCGGACCCGCCGACTTCGCCGCGAGCATGGAGATGCCCGTACTCACAGGTGGAGTGCAGATTGCCGACTATCCGGGCGACCACTTCCACTACGTGTTCAACAAGATCTTGATGGCGGGTCGTGCCAATGGTCTGCAGGTCATCGACGGGCCATACCTCTACATTCGTGACAATGATGGGTTCCGCGACTACTGCAAGCGCACTCGCACGCTTGGCTACGACGGCAAGTGGGCGTTGCACCCTGACCAGGTGACGGTGCTCAACGAGGTGTTCTCGCCGACTCAAGAGCAGTTCGACCGAGCGTGTGCGATTCTCGATGCCTACGAAACGGCCACCGAAGGCGAAGGCAAGGGTGCCGTGATGTTCGGCGATGAGATGATCGACGAGGCAAGCCGCAAGATGGCGCTCAAGTTCATCTCACGCGGCAAGCGCGCCGGCCTTTCACGCTCGAAGTAGTAGGTCAACGTGCCGAAGCGGTTTGATGCTGTGTTGTTTGACGCCGGTGGAATCTTCGTGATTCCTGATCCGGTGTCGACAGGCATGGCGATTGCTCCGTTTGGCGGCACCACCGACTCGGCACGACTCGTGCGCTGCCACTACGCAGGCATGGAAGCGCTCGATGCGGTCGCCAGCAAGCGCACCGATAAATCCATCGACAAGATCACGTGGGACAACTACCGACACGCCTACCTGCGAACCGCAGGTGTCGACGACGACGCGCTCGACGCGGCAAACCGAGCGATGCGGGCGTTGTTCTCGCCGTTTTATTGGCGACACCCGATGCTCGAATCAGTTGCCGCTCTGTGGCAATTGTTTCTGCGCGAGGTGCCAATCGGCGTGGTGTCGAACGCGAGCGGTCAAATCGAGGCGACGCTGGCGCACCTCTGCATCTGCCAAGTTGGTGAGGGTTCGGGTGTGCCGGTGAGCATCGTGACCGACTCACATGTGGTCGGTGTTGCCAAGCCTGATCCACGCATCTTCAGCGATGCGATTGCGGCGCTCGGCCTGCCACCGCAGCGAGTCGCCTATGTGGGCGACTCATACGTCAACGATGTTGGCGGTGCTGCCGCGGCCGGGCTGGTACCACTGCTGTACGACCCGTTTGACGACCACGCGCACTACGACTGTGAGCGCCTCGGTTCACTGCACGAACTGCTGGCGTTCGTCGAGTAACTGCGCGAGTCGCCGAGGTCGGCCGACTCGCGGTGGCGGCTTGCGTTAGCCCTGCACCGACTCGACGAGCCGGCGGGCGATCACCTTGAGGCACAGCGTTTCGTCAGCACCTTCAAAGATTGAGAGCACGCGTGCGTCGACATACATTCGGCTGACGGAATATTCCTCGGCATAGCCATAGCCACCGTGAATCTGCATGGCTTCACGCGTGACCCACTCGGCGGCCTTGCACACATAGGCCTTCACCATGCTGGCTTCCATCGCGCCTTCGCCTTTGCCCATCATTTTGGCAACGGCATAACTGAACTGTCGCGCCGCCTGAATGATCACCGCCATGCGACCAAGTTTCACTTGCGTGAGTTCGTAGTCGACGATGTTCTTGCCGAACACGCTGCGATTCTGCGCATAGTCGAGTGCTGCCTCATACGCCGCCTGCATTAGACCGACGGCGCGGGCAGCGGTCTGCAGACGACCGTTCTCGAAGCCTTCCATCTGGAAGTAGAAGCCCTTACCGAGACCTTCGCTCTCACCGATGAGGTGGTTGGCGGGCACGAACCAGTTCTCGATCGCAATCTCATACGAGTGCATGCCGCGATAGCCGATGGTGTCGATTGGGCGACCCTCCATCTTTCCGCCACCAGGTTGGGTGAACGCGAAACCGTGCGCATCGCCGAGCGGCTTTGGCACGATGAAGAGACTGAGACCGCGATGCGACTTGCTGCGATCAGGGTCGGTGCGTGCCAGCAACATGAGCACATTGGCGCGTGCTGCAAAGGTGCACCATGTCTTCACCCCGTTGATGACGTAGCCGTCGACGCCGTCACGCGATGCCGCCACAGCGGTGGTTTTCAACGACGCCACATCGCTGCCGTAGTCGGGTTCGGTGACTGCCACCGCTGCCATCACTTCGGCGGTCGCAAGCTTCGGCAACCATTCGTGCTTCTGGGCTTCGGTGCCGCCCTTCACGAGGGCGCGGGCGAGAATCTCAGGTCGCGTGATGAGTGAGCCACCGATGCCTAGCGATGCGCGCGAGAGTTCTTCGGTGGCGACACAACTCGCCATGTATTCACCCTCGCCACCCTCGCTGAAACCGCCGTACTCGGCGGGAATCGACAGGCCAAATGCACCGATGTCGGCAAGACCACCGATTACTTCTTCGGGTACGTCGGCGTTCTCGCGGTGCACGTGTTCGGCGTGTCGCGCCACCACTTTCTTGCCGAAACTGCGGAAGGTGTCTTGCACCATCTCATAGTCGCCATCGAGGTGGCGCGGGCCTGCATGCGTGGCGAGTGACGCAAGCAAGGCAGGTGCGCGATAGATGCCGACAAACTCGTCGTGCGCAGACAGTTCGCTGAGCTGCACCGACCACAATGCTTCGCGCCCGAGCAGTCGGGTGGCGAAGTCATGCACCATGTCGGCAACGAACACGCACGTGATCGTCGCTTCAAGTTCACCCTTGTTGCCATAGTCGACCAGTGAGCGCGCAGTCTCGAGCGCGGCGCTGGCGTGCGCGAGGTCGTAGGCGAGCACCTGTTGCTTTTCGGGGCCGCCACTTTCCGCCAAACGCATCGTGGCGCGACGCAACAATTTGCCGACGTTTTCGATGATTGCTGCGGCGGTGGCGAGGTCGCGCTGCGCTTCGGGCACATCGCCACGGTAGTGACCCGAAGCACGTGTGGTGCGAGCCGTTCTGCCAGTTGGCGATGAGCCCTGCGTGGCGCTTGGCACGCTCGTCACTTACGCTGGACTAATGCTGAAGGCCCTGCGGTGGGTGCTTTTCGCCGTGGTCTTCTATTTCTTCGTCTTGCCGCTCATTCCGGCGTTTCGAAATGCCGTGGCTGACCTGCGCCAGATCGACCCCGTGCTGCTCTCGGCGGCCATCGGGCTTGAGTTTGTCGCGCTCTACTGCTACACCCTGCTCACTCATGCTGCCCTCGGGCCCACCGCGAACCGCTTGACGCGCTTCGATCTGTTCCGCATTCAACTGAGCACGAGGGCGCTGGGCAGCATTCTTCCTGGGGGAAGCGCGGCAAGCAACGCACTCGGGTTTCGGTTGATTACCTCATCAGGAATTCCCAAGTCAGACGCCGGCTTTGCCTTGGCAACTGCGGGCATCGGCTCGGCGGTGATTCTCAATGGTTTGTTGTGGATCGGTCTCGTCATTTCGATTCCGCTGCGTGGCTCGAGCCCCATCTACGGCACGGCAGCCGTAGCGGGCGCCGTGTTGATGGCGATCGCCGGGGCAATCGTGTTCGGGTTGATCGACGACAAGGGGCGCTTGCACCGAGCGGTGCGATGGTTCTACAACCGCATCGGTCGCGACGGAGAAGCAGCGGCAGCGCTGCTCGATCACCTTGGCGAGCGCGTGCGAGGTCTCGTTGCCGAACGCGACGTGTTGCGACGTGTGGTGGCGTGGGGCACCGCCAACTGGATGCTCGACTTGCTGGCGCTCTGGCTCTTCTTGCGTGCATTCGGCGGAGAAGTTGCGCCCGATGGCCTGCTCGTCGCGTTCGGGTTGGCGAATGTGTTGGCATCGATACCAATTACTCCCGGTGGGCTCGGCATCGTCGAAGGTGTCTATATCCCCACGCTCGTGGGTTTCGGAGTTCCGGTTGCGACGGCGACGGTGACCGTACTCACGTATCGCATTGCACAGTTCTGGCTGCCGATTCTGGTCGGCGCGGTTGCCTATCTCAGTTTGCGCATTGGGGCGGTCACACCAGTGCCCACACCGCAATCTCGACTCTCGCGCATTGAATCGGCGACACGGGCAGGCACGGCAGTGCGCGAGTCGAAAGCAGGGTGGATCGAGAAGTACGCGCCGCGCGACCGCACCGGTTTGTATCCACTGCCGCTGTATGACGACACTGGCGAGCAGCCCGAAACGCCCGGTGACAAGGGCCGCCACGGCGATGA
>RFMM01000144.1 GCA_009927665.1 Actinomycetota bacterium | reverse complement strand
ACCGAAGGTGCTGTAGGCGATGAAACATCACACCGCAACTCGTCGAGTGGCGGTGTGGGGTGCGGCGATGTTGAGCGTGTTGCTTGGTGCGTGTGGCAAAGTATCAATCGACTCGACGTATGTCGGCAACGCCGATCTCGGCGCCTACGTCAAGGCACCGAGTGAGTACAGGTCTGAAGTGGTGCAAACGCAACCTGAGTTCACCATGCACGGGTTCTGGGCGCCCGGCGGCAGCAAGAGCACGTTGCTCGAGCCATCGGCGGCCGTCAGTGGTGTGGTGATTCGTCGTCTGCCTACGACCGAAGAACAAACTGATCTCGACTACCTCGGTCGCACCGTTGCGTTCACCGACCTTGACCAGGCACTTGAAGAAGGCTTCGCCGTTGTGAGTGAGGGCCCGACCGACACGCGCGTGTCAGCGCTGCCGGGGGAAAAGTTGGTGTACGACCTGCAGACCGAGAACGGAACTCTGCGAGTGGTGCAGGTGAGTGTGGCCGATCGGGTGAAGGGCGAGGTCTACGGCGTCGTGATTGGTTGCAGCGTGGTGTGTTTCAACGCCAATCGTGCGACGATAGACAACATCGTGAAGGATTTCCGCCTCAGCTCATGACCGCCTGGCCAACTCCGAACGGCACTGCGAACGGTAGCGCCACTGCGAACGGCAATGGCAGCGCGAATGGCAACGGCCATGTCGCAAACGGCCACGGTGCCGTCGCCACCACCCCACGCCGTCGTCGTCGCAAGCGTGGCATTCGCAAAGCCAAGCCCGGGTGCCGCCGACCATTGATGGTCTATGACCGAGTCAAGGTGTCGGTGTTGTTGTTGGGCATCTTCGTGTTTTTGTCGTTCTTGAAGATGGCCGACAACCCGCTCGTCAGTTTCGTCGATGCGGTGCGCATGACCTTCAACTCGTACGGGTGGATTCTCTCGCTCGTGTCGCTCGATTTGTTGCGCCAGATCCATTACTTCGCGGCCGAGCAGTTCGCGAGCTACTGGCGAGTCGTTGGTCGCGTCGAAGGTGTCATCAAGGCACCGTGGAATCGCCTCTCGTCGTTCTCGCAATATCGCCTGAGTCGCATCTTGCGATTTGTTGCGATCGTCGTGCTTGGCGCCTTCCTCTTCTCGGCGGCGTTCGACACCGAGCCGATTCGCGCGTGGATGGAGGCACTCGTGCGCCTCTGGCAAGCGGTGCCGACGATTCTGCAGTTTGTTGCCTATCTGCTGCTGGCCATCGGTCAGTTCGTGGCGATTTTCTGGTTCCTCTCTAAAGGTGGCGTCGAAGTGCTGATGCCCGAAGACATCAAGACCTCATTCGATGACGTGTGGGGTCAAGATCAAGTCGTCGGGCGAGTAAAAGAGACGCTCAGCCTGCTCGAAGACCCCGACTTGATCGAGGCCAAGGGCGGTTATGTTCCGGGCGGAATCTTGCTTTATGGTCCACCTGGCACTGGTAAGACCTTGATTGCCGAGGCTCTTGCGGGTGAAACCGGCAAGCCCTTCGTGTTGATTGAGCCAGGCGCGTTTCAGGCGATGTTCATTGGCGTGAACATCTTGAAGGTGAAGTCGTTGTATCGGCGACTACGCAAGTTGGCGCTGCGCTACGGCGGCGTGGTGGCATTCTTCGACGAAGCCGACGTGCTCGGTCGCCGTGCGATGTCAACTGGCGGGCAGGGCGGCCTGCGCACCGGTGCGGTGCCGCAGACGCTCGGCTACAACCCGTCGCTTGACTCACTTTCCTATTTGAGCCCGGTAAGTCAATCGGTCGTGCTCGGTCACTACGACTCGCTCGGTCACTACGACTCGATGGTTGGTGCGAAAGTCGATCGACTCGTCGTGCCGGGTGGTGGCGGCGATCTCGGAACGCTGAATGCGATTCTTGCCTCGATGCAGGGGTTGAAGAAGCCGCGCGGGTTCATCAAC
>RFMM01000205.1 GCA_009927665.1 Actinomycetota bacterium | reverse complement strand
TCGTCGGTGAGCGAGTCCTCGGGCTTCCGAAAGAACCAAAGCCAGCGAGCGGAGAGTAAGAACATGTCGTTCATCGATGCGATCAAGTCCGGCTTTCGTAACTACGCCAACTTCAAGGGTCGCGCGGGGCGCAGTGAGTACTGGTGGTGGGTGCTCTTCACCGTGTTGGTCGAGACTGCTGCCAGCGGATTTGGAGATTCCCTCGGTGGTCTCGTCACCATTGCGCTCTTGCTGCCAAGCCTCGCAGTCGGCGTGCGTCGCATGCACGACACCAACCACCGCGGTTGGTGGATCTTGTTCCCGATTGTCAACCTGATTTTCCTGGTTAGCAAGAGCGACACCGTTGAAAACCGCTTCGGTCCGCCTCCGCCGCCAAGGACGCTGTAGGACATGCCGCGTCGCGTCGTCGCATCGGTTGCTTCGGCGCTTGCTGTTGCGACGCTGCTTGGTGCGTGCGGCAAGGTCTCGGTCGACTCCACGTACGTGGGCAACGCAGATCTCGGTGCTTACGTGAAGGCTCCCGGCGACTACCGGACGGAAGTCGTGCAGACGCAACCGGAGTTCACCATGCACGGGTTCTGGGCGCCAGGCGGTAGCAAGTCGACCCTGCTCGAGCCGTCATCCTCCGTGACCGGAGTGGTCATCCGACGACTGCCGACGACGGAAGAACAGACTGACCTCGACTACCTCGGCCGCACCGTGGCGTTCACTGATCTCGAACAGGCCCTTGCAGATGGCTATGCAGTGCTGAGTGAGGGCCCGACGTACACGCGAGTCTCGGCTCTGGCGGGGGAGAAGCTGGTCTATGACTTGCAAACCGATAGCGGCACGTTGCGGGTGGTGCAAGTGAGCGTGGCCGACAGGACAAAGGGAGAAGTCTACGGTGTGGTAATTGGTTGCAGCGTCGTGTGCTTCACGGCGAACCGAGCAACGATAGACAACATTGTGAAGGACTTCCGACTCAATTCATGACCGCAACCACGAGGAGTTGATGAACCCATGACGACGTGGCCAACACCGAATGGTTCAGGCGCCAACGGCTCGGCGGGCAACGGCCACTCGACGAACGGCAACGGGCATGCTTCTTCGACATCGGTCGTGAGCGCACCGCGGCGCAAACGACGAAAGCAGGGCATCAAGAGGGCAAAGCCAGGGTGTCGACGCCCGTTGATGATGTACGACCGCGTCAAAGTATCGCTGCTTCTGCTCGGCATCTTCCTCTTGTTGTCGCTCCTCAAGATGGCCGACAATCCGTTGGTCAGTTTCGTCGACGGCGTTCGAATGACCTTCAACTCCTACGGCTGGATACTGACGCTCGTGTCACTCGACGTGCTTCGACAGATGCACTACCTCGCCGCAGAGAGGTTCCCTGGGTACTGGTCGGTCGTCGGTCGTGCCGAAAACTTCGTGAAGAAACCGTGGAACCGACTGTCGTCGTTCACGCAATACCGACTGAGCCGCATCCTTCGAGTCGCGATGATCATCGTGGTCGGCGCGTTCCTCTTCTCCGCCGCATTCGACACCGAACCGATTCGGGCGTGGATGGAAGCACTCGTGCGCCTGTGGCAGGCGGTTCCGACGATCCTGCAGTTCGTCGCCTATCTGTTACTTGCAATCGGTCAGTTCGTCGCGATCTTCTGGTTCCTCTCCAAGGGTGGCGTCGAGGTGCTGATGCCCGAAGACATCAAGACTTCGTTCGATGACGTGTGGGGACAAGACCAAGTCGTCGGTCGAGTCAAAGAGACACTGAGCCTGCTCGAAGACCCCGACTTGATCGAAGCCAAAGGTGGTTACGTACCTGGCGGCATCCTCTTGTACGGCCCACCAGGCACGGGCAAGACACTCATCGCTGAAGCTCTCGCCGGTGAAACGGGCAAACCGTTCGTGTTGATCGAACCGGGTGCATTCCAGGCGATGTTTATCGGCGTGAACATCCTGAAGGTGAAGTCGCTCTATCGGCGCTTGCGAAAACTAGCGCTGCGATACGGCGGTGTCGTCGCCTTCTTCGACGAAGCAGACGTGCTTGGTCGGCGTGCGATGTCGACGGGTGGCCAGGGCGGTCTTCGCACCGGGGCGTTGCCGATCTCGTTCGGCCATGATGCTTCGTACGATTCGCTTTCGTACCTGAGCCCCGTCAGCCAGTCAGTGGTGCTCGGTCACTACGACTCGATGGTCGGTGCGAAGACGGATCGACTCGTGGTGCCGGGCGGTGGCGGCGACTTGGGCACACTGAACGCAATCCTTGCCTCGATGCAAGGCCTGAAGAAGCCGCGCGGGTTCATCAAT
>RFMM01000152.1 GCA_009927665.1 Actinomycetota bacterium | reverse complement strand
AAGCCGTCGAACCCGCCGAAGTACCGCATCTTGCACGTGATGGCAACGAACCTGCCAGATTCGCTTGATGAGGCTCTCTTGCGACCGGGTCGTATCGACCGTAAGTTTCGCGTCGGGTACCCGTCGCGCGAGGGCCGCATTCGCACGTATCGCGGTTATCTCGACAAGGTGCGCAACACGCTGACGAATGAAGACATCGAGCGTCTTGCTACGTCAAGCCCGTACTCGTCGGGTGCGGTGATCAAAGACATCGTCAATGAAGGCCTGATGGCCGCGCTGCGTGATGGCCGCGAAGTGATTGAATGGCGCGACATCGTGGCAGCCAAGAGTTTGAAGGAATATGGCGTGACCGACGGTTTCGAATACATCGACCGCGAACGTCACGCAGTAGCGGTGCACGAAGCGTGCCATGCGGTGGCGGCATACCGACTTAAGGCCGACTTCCAGATCGATGTGGCGACCATCGAGCGTCGTGGTGACGTGGGCGGTTTTGTTTCACGCGTGCCTGTCGTCGAGCGCATGTTCGAATGGAAGACCGAGATCGAAAACGATATTCAAATCTCGATCGCGAGCCTCGTGGGTGAGCGCATGTTCTTCGACGGCGACAGCACCAACGGTGTAACCGGTGACCTTGACAATGCGACGCGACTCGCGTTGGTGATGGAGTCTCGTTGGGGCATGGGCGAAACACTCGCCTCGCACCAGGTGCTCGTCGCGGGTTCGGCGGGTGGCGCAGGTCGCGGTGGCACTGGCACGCCGGAAGACGAACTGGCAACCAAGGTGTCACCGGTCTTGGGCGAGCGCGTTGAGCAACGCCTGCGTGAGATCTATGACCGCACCAAGACGTTGCTCGAAGCCAACCGTTACGAGATTCTCTCGCTCGCCCATGCACTCGAGTGGCATCGCACACTGAATGGCTCTGACGTTGAGGCCGTCATCAATCGCACGCGCGGACCACTCATCGACGGCACGGTGTATGGGTTCGATTCGGTACGCGCCACCATCGAGGCCTATCACGCCGAGGCTGTGCATCTGCATCGCACCGGTCAGGGTCAGCCGCGCTTGCCTGATGTGCGTGCGGTGATCGCCGCCACGCTCACGCCAACCGCAGGCTGAGGCAAGTCGTGGCACGACAACGCGGGCTGCGACAACACCGGCTGCGACAACACGGGCTGCGACAAAGTGAAGTGCTGGCCCGACGCTGGTTGCGTACACCCGTTGGCGTGTTGCGAGTGACCGCCAGCGATCGGGGCGTGACCAACATCGATCGAGTTGCGCGCGCGGCGTCGCATCGCGAGAGCCAGGCGTCGCAACGTGGCACGCCGGCGGCTCAACGCCACGCCGATCGCGCAGTACGCGAACTACGCGAATACTTTGCTGGGCAACGCACATC
>RFMM01000130.1 GCA_009927665.1 Actinomycetota bacterium | reverse complement strand
TGCGGCCGTCTGGCGCGAGGTGCTGGCCGACACCGAGGCATCCCTTGGTGATGCCCGCGATGCGCGTCTGCTCTGCGAACATGCCGCCGGTCTCACCGCCAGCGAGTTTTCTCTTGCTCTCGGCGAGCCTGTCACGCAGCGAATGGCACTGCATCTGCACGACATGATTCGTCGTCGATTGGCGGGCGAGCCCGTGCAATACGTGATGGGTCGCTGGGCGTTTCGCCATCTTGACTTGCTGGTTGATCGAAGGGTGCTCATTCCGCGCCCCGAAACCGAGCAGGTGGCCGAGGTGGCCTTGCGGTATGCGCGCCCGATAACCCCGCGCGTTGTTGTCGATCTTGGTACGGGAAGCGGCGCAATCGGCTTATCGCTTGCCCAAGAATTGCCGCTCGACGACACTTCGGTGTGGATGACTGACGCGTCACTCGACGCGCTCGATGTCGCACGCGCGAACGCCGCAGGTCTCGGGCGCGCGGCTGCCAATGTGCGCATCGTGCACGGTGACTGGTATGCCGCGCTTCCAACGATGTTGCGTGAGACCGTTGACGTGGTGGTGTCGAACCCGCCGTACATCGCGATCGATGACCCAGAGACACAACCCGACGTGGCTGCACACGAACCACACCAAGCGCTGTTCGCTGCAGACGATGGCCTTGCTGCGCTGCGTGCCGTGGTAAGCGGAGCAGGCGAGTGGCTGCGACCCGACGGCGTGTTAGTGCTGGAGATCGGCCATCGACAGGGTGATGCAGTGCGCGCCTTGTGTGATGCAGCAGGCTTGCGTGCGGTTGAGGTGCTGCCCGACCACGCGGGTCACGATCGCATCGTCACTGCGCACCGATAGTCACGACTCGCCACCAGAGCTGGTGCGCTGTGGCCTCTAGGCCGATTCGAGTTCTCCGCTGCGTCGCAGCACCACGCGCCGACCAACCTGTTCGCCGGTCGCAAAGTCGCGCGCAAGACCTTCATCGGCAACGTTGATCCAGGCGCGCCGACCGTCAGCCAAGATGGCGGCTGCGATGAGCCGTTCTGGTGCGCCGTTGCGGTCGTGCATCACGGTGTAGGCCTCGATGATTGCTGCACCGCGGGCATCGTCACCGATGGCGAGTTGCCGCGCGGGCAGCGCATCGATTGCAGCCTGCGGTGATTCATGGCAAAAACCATTCGGCGGTGGAGTCGTGGCATAGACACCGAAGGCATGTTTGGTGGCATAGCCACCGTTGGCCCAGATCAGCGCATGTTCGTCGCGCGATTCGCGCAGACGCAGCATCGCAGTAGCAATCGCGTGCATTACGTAGTTGTTCCACGGTCCGCCCGCGAATGACAAGCCGCCCGTGAGCGTGAGTTGTCGACGAAGATCGAGCCCGAGTGACGCGGCACCAAGTTGCACTGCCGATGGAAAGCACGAGTACAAGTCGATATGCGCAATGTCGTCGATGCTGAGCCCTGCCAACTGCAGCGCGCGTTGACCCCCTAGTTGTATCGCGGGGGTTTCAGCGAACGACCAGCGATTCGACACGAACTGGTGCTCGTGGCAATCAGTGCCTGCCCACGGAAAGATCCATCTGTCGCGTGGCACGCCGAGCGCAGCCGCACGCTCTGCCGAGCACATCACGACTGCAGCAGCGAGGTTGACTTGGTTGTTCGAGTTCATCACTTTGCGATATGGCAGGCCGATCATTCGATTTTCGGGCGACACGCTGAGCACATCGTCGGGTGACAACGATTGCTGCGACCAGGCATACGGGTTTCGTGCGGCAACCACGCTGAATCGCGACCACAATTCAGCAATGTGGCGGTCATGATCGACCATGCTGCGCCCCGCAGCGGCACGAAGCGCTGATTCAAACATCGGGTAGTGCTGCACCGGCAGCATGATGCCGAGTTTCTGCTCTTCGTCGTTGAGCAGTGCGAGATCATCGATGATGTGCTCTGCAGTAGCAACACCCGCGGTGTCGGTGGTCGTGGCGTTCTGGTCGGGCCACGGCAAGGCACTTGCATCTTTCACGACCGAGCGAGTGCGCGCACACTCGCCACCAGCCAACACCACAAGATCGACTTGGCCGTCAGAAATCTGCCGCGCAGTGAGATTCACCAGCGACTGAGGCATGTTGCCTCCGTGTGGTGTGGTGGCGTACTGCCGCGCCGTCATACCGCAGGCTTCTGCCAGCGCGTGCGCGGCGTTTGCGTACTTCCACGAGAGCAGTCGCACTACACGCACCGAGTCGAGCTGCGATGGGGTGGCAATCGCTGCGTCATCGAATGCCGAGGTAACCGCCTCGGCCATCAGCGCAACTGGGTGCTTGGCGGTTGCCGGGGTGGTGTCACGGTCGAGTGCTTGGCCCGCACCAATCAGCACCGGCGTGCGCGGGTCGAGTGACATGTCGCCAACGCTACGCAACAGCGCCGTGTCGAGACGTAGGCTGGCGCTCAATGAGTCGTGTCGGGGCCAAGCGCATTGCCATCGCCTCTGATCACGCAGGTTTCGAACTGAAGTCGCATCTGATTGCGCTGCTCGAGTCGCAGGGTTATCGAGTTGAGGACTACGGCACACACTCGACCGAAGCCACTGATTATCCGCAGTTGTGTGCAGCTGCAGCACGAGCCGTGCGCGATGCCAAGGCTGATGTTGGCATCGTGCTTGGTGGCAGCGGTCAAGGCGAGCAGATTGCCGCCAACAAGGTGCGCGGTATTCGCGCGGCGTTGTGCAACGACCTGTGGCTGGCAGAGATGGCACGCTCGCACAATGATGCGAACGTGCTGTCGATGGGTGGTCGAGTGGTGTCACCCGAACTTGCTGAACAAATCGTCAAGAAGTTTCTCGAAACGCCATTTGAGGGCGGAAGACACGCGCGCCGTGTGGGACAATTGACGGACATCGAAGCCGAAGAAGCGGCGCATCACGAAAGTTAGGTTGCATGCCATTTCCGTCTGATTCCAAGCCTGATTCGCAGGTCGAAGCACTGATCGAGAAAGAACGCACTCGACAGACGACCGGCTTGCAGTTGATTGCGAGCGAAAACTTCACCTCGCCCGCGGTGATGCGTGCAACGGGGTCGGTGCTGACCAACAAATACAGCGAGGGTTACCCCGGCAAGCGGTATTACGGCGGCAATGCAGTGGTTGATGAGATTGAAGCGATCGCCATTGATCGAGTGAAGCAGTTGTTCGGTGCCGATCATGCCAACGTTCAGCCACACTCGGGTGCGAGTGCCAACATGGCGGTGTATCAGGCAATGCTCAAGCCTGGTGATGTCGTGCTCGGCCTCAGTCTCGACCACGGTGGTCATCTCACGCATGGTTCGCCGGTGAATGCAAGCGGCATTTTCTATGACTTTCGTTCATACAAGGTTGGCGTCAACGATGAACGAATCGATTTCGATGAAGTGCGTCGACTTGCCCATGAGCACCGCCCACGCATGATCGTCGCGGGCACGACGAGTTATCCGCGACGCATCGAGCCTGAGCCCTTTAAGAAGATCGCCGATGAAGTCGGTGCCTACATGATGTTCGACATTGCCCACCTCGCTGGTCTGGTTGCAGGTGGTGCGCACCCAAACCCCGTGCCGTTTGCCGATGTGGTTACGTTCACCACACACAAGACGCTGCGCGGCCCGCGCGGTGGCTGCATTCTCTCGACCAAGCAGCACGCGCAGGCGATTGACAAAGCGGTGTTTCCTGGTCAACAGGGTGGGCCGCTCGAGCATGCAGTGGCAGCCAAGGCGGTCGCGTTCTTAGAGGCCCTGCAACCAGAGTTTCGCGAATACGCCCATCAGATCGTGAAGAATGCGGCAGCGCTCGCTGAGGCGCTCGCGATGCGCGGTTTTCGTTTGGTTTCTGGCGGCACCGATACGCACATGATGGTGGTCGATCTGCGACCGTTTGATGCCGAGCTCACCGGCAAAGAAGCCCAGGCGGTGCTCGACACTGCAGGCATCACGCTGAACAAGAACACCGTGCCCAACGACCCGCGTAGCCCGTTCGTGACTTCTGGTGTACGCATCGGCACGCCGTCGGTAACCACCCAAGGCATGCGTGAAGGCGAGATGTCAACGATCGCCGATTTCATCGTGACCACCTTGAAAGGTCGCAACGATCCGGCCATTATCGCCGAGGTGCGCGCCAAGGTTGCGGCGTTGTGCGCCGCGTTTCCTGCGTATCGATGATCTCGTTGCGCTCGTACCTGGTGGTCGGGCTGATCGCTGCCGTTGCCACCGCCGCAACCCTGCCGGCTGTCATTCGCTTTGCTCGCACGCACGGCTGGCAGGCGACGCCCGACGAGCGCAGAATGCATCCGGTGCCGACGCCAGACGTGGGTGGCATCAGCATGTTCATCGGAATTCTCGCGGCGATAGTTGGTGCGAGTTTCCTCGCTGACTTCGACCCGCTGTTTCAAGACAGCACGGAGATCATTGGGGTGGTGGTCGCGAGTGCGATCATCTTTGCGCTCGGCATTCTCGATGACATTCGCGATATCTCGGCACCGGCAAAGGTGACCGGCGTCGTTGTTGCGGCGATCTCACTCGTGTGGTTTGGCGTAACGATGTTTCAGTTCCGCGTGCCGTTTCTCGACGTGTTCGTGCTGTCGGGAGACTGGGTGCCGCTGTTCACGGTGTTTTGGCTGCTCGGCATGACTCAGGCGGTGAACTTGATTGACGGCCTCGACGGGTTGGCCGCCGGCATCGTCGCAATCGGTGCCGCAGCGTTCTTCATTTACTCACGCGACCTCGCCGAGGGCAACCTCTTGCCACAACCAAACATCGGGCCGCTCGTGGCCATCATCGCAGTCGGCGTGTGCGTGGGTTTCTTGCCGTTCAATTTCAACCCGGCACGCATCTTCATGGGCGACAGCGGTTCGCTCTTGTTGGGGCTCTTGATGGCCATCGCCACGAGCGTGGTGGGTGGGCGCGCCGACCCCGACACACAGTCGGCGAACGGCCAAACGTATTTCTTTCTGGCGCCGATCTTCATCTCGCTCTTGGTGCTCGCGGTGCCGATCGTCGATGTGCTGTTCGCCATCGTGCGACGTACGGCGAGCGGGCGCAGCTTCGCCCAAGCCGACATGGGTCACCTGCACCATCGGCTGATGCATCTGGGCCATGGTCCGCGGCGTTCGGTGGTCATTTTGTGGGGCTGGGCGGCGTTGCTGTCGACCGTGGTGTTGTTTTCGGCGCTGTACAGCACTGGCTCGGCATTGGTGATCTTCGTGATCGTCGGAAGTGCGCTGAGCGTGTTCACGGTCTTGCACCCGCGAGTTCGCCGAAAAGACGCACAAATTCACGAAGCGGATTTGGTCGAACAGCAACCACACGCCTAGATTGTTCTGCAGTTCACAAGCCTCGTGAACGCTTTTTTCAACGACAAAGGTGTCACCAGTGCCAGCGCAACCCGATTCACTCAGCAGAGGAATGGAGATTGCGGGCACGACGCTCATTTCGTTGCTGCTCGGCTGGTGGATTGATCGCAGTGTTGGCACGACGCCACTGTTCATCATCGTGTTCGTGCTTCTTGCCGTGGTGGCGCAGTTCGTGAAGCTCTACTACGTCTACAACGCGCAGATGGCGCAACTCGAAGCCGAACGGCGCGAAACGGCACGGGCACGATGAACAACAACGTGAACCCTTCGGTGTTGGCGATGCGTGACACCGGGCCGTCGCCGGAGGCAGAAATCACGCGCGACATCGTGAAGCGCGGTTTGATTGCCGCGCCGGTGTTAATCGGCGCATCGTGGTTGATCTGGGGCGATGCTGGTGCGTGGTCAAGCGCCTATGGCTTGGGTCTCGTGTTGTGCAACTTCATGATTGCCGCAGGGCTGGTTGCGACCACAGCGCGCATCTCGTATGCGCTCATGATGGCGGCAACGCTCTTCGGTTACATCCTTCGACTCGGAGTCGTGGCACTCGCCGTCATGTTGGTGCGCAATGAGCCGTGGGTCGATCTCGTGGCTCTCGGTCTCACCCTGATCGTGACCCACCTCGGCTTGCTGTTTTGGGAAATGCGGTTCATCTCGGCTTCACTGGCGTTTCCGGGTCTTCGTCCGGCGGTCGTTACACCTACTACGGTTTCCCCCGACAGCTTCTCCCAAGAAAGTGCCAGCGCATGAACTCGCTCTCCATCGTCGCCTTTGAGTTTCCGCCAATCAACATGTTGCTGCGTTGGCAAGATGTGGTTCCCACCATCAACAAGGTCGTGCTCATCGGTTTTGCGTCGGCATTGATTGGCATCGGCATTTTTCTTGCCGCTGCCCGCAAAGATCCGAAGAAGGCTCCGAAGGGCGCCCGCAACCTCGCTGAGGTCATCATCGACTTCATTGAAAAGCAGATCGTCATGCAGACGATGGGGCCGTCGGGTCTCGCGTGGACCCCGTTCCTCTTGTCGATCTTCATCTTCATCTATCTCTGCAACGTGCCGGGCGTGATTCCGGTCATCCAGATGCCAGCGACGGCGCGCATGGGAATTCCCGCTTTCATGGCGCTCATGGTGTGGGTGGTGTACAACGTCACCGGCATCAAGCACCAGGGACCACTCGGGTACTTCAAGTCGGTGCTCTTTCCGCCCGGAGTACCGAAAGCGCTCTACATCTTGGTCACGCCAATCGAGTTGATTTCCACATTCATCGTGCGGCCGTTCTCGTTGGCGGTACGACTTTTCGCCAACATGTTGGCGGGTCACTTGCTGCTCGTGATTTTCGCGCTGCTCTCTGAAGCGCTGTTTCAAGCGCGAGATCGCATCCTGATTCCGGTGGGAGTTCTGCCGTTTGCCGTCTTGCTCTTCCTCACCGGCTTCGAAGTGCTCGTCGCCTTCTTGCAGGCCTACATCTTCACCACGTTGACCGCCGTGTACATCAACATGGCCTCACATGCCGAGCATTAATCAAGAAACGAATACCAACCAAACAACAAGGAGATAACAGCAATGGAAGCACTAGCAACAATCGCCCGCATCGCGGCCGAAGCGGGTGACGCAGTTGTCGATCCGGCAACTGCCAAGAACACCGCCGCCGCCGCATCTGCGGGTTACGCCTACGGCCTCGCCGCGATTGGACCAGGCATCGGCATCGGCATCATCTTCGGCAAGGCCATCGAGTCGATGGCTCGTCAGCCTGAGGCAGCCGGCATGGTTCGCACCACGATGTTCCTTGGTGTGGCCTTCACCGAAGCGCTCGCGCTGATCGGCTTCGTCGCCTTCATCTTGCTCAAGTTCGCCTAATCGAAGACGCTGACGATCATGTTGCTTTCCACCATCCTTCTTGCCGCCGAGGACATGGGACCCAATCCCATCGCCCCGGAAGGTAAGGAGCTTCTCTGGGGCGCGGGAACCTTTCTCGTGTTCCTCTTCGTGATGCGAGTGTTCCTCGTGCCGAAGGTGCGAAAGGGCATGGAAGCCCGTTACGAAATGATTCGAGACGGGCACGAGTCGGCACAGGCGACCAGGGCAGCCGCGCAAAGCGACGTCGCCGCATACGAGGCAGCAATTGCCGACGTGCGCGTCGAAGCTGCTGCGCGCATTGACCGGGCACGCCAGACGCTCGACGCTGAGCGCCAGGCGAAGGTCGCCGAAGCGAATGCGCGCATCGCTGCCAAGCGTGCCGAGGCCGACAAGTCGCTCGAGACTGCACGAGTTGCTGCTCGTGGAGAAGTGGCGACCGCGGTTGGCAACGTCACGTCGCGGGCAACGCAGTTGGTGTTGGGTAAATCACCCGACGCCGCGGTAGTGAAGCGCGCCGTCGACACCACCATGAGCGGAGGACGTTCGTGAATCTCAGCATTTTCCTGGCCGCCGAAGACCCGTCATTGTCACACCATTGGCTGTTTCCTGAAATCGGCGAAATCATCTATGGCGGTCTGGCATCGCTCATTATCTTCGGCGCGCTGTTCAAGTTTGGTTGGCCAGCGGCAAAGAAGGCGCTTGAGGCACGAACCGCCAAGATTCAAAAAGAACTTGATGACTCTGCCGCCGCCCAGAGCCAGGCCGACAGTGACGCTGCCAGCATTCGCACAGCACTCGGAGACGTCGCCAGTGAGCGTGCTCGCATTCTCGCCGAGGCAGATGCGCAGGCCGCGGCAGTGCTCTCAGAGGGTCGGGCCCGTATCACCGCAGAAGTAGCCGACATGGAAGCTCGTGCGACTGCCGAGATTGACGCTGCTCGTGCTCGCTCGGGTGATGAGTTGCGTGCAGAGATCGCCCGATTGTCGGCGACGGCCACCACCGATGCGGTGCGCGCTGCGCTTGATGACCGAACACAGCAAGAACTGATTGATGGCTTCATCGCCAAGGTGGGTGCAGCCCGATGAGCGTTCAGCAGATCAATGCCTACGTCACCGCAATGTTTGAAATTGCAGTTGCCAATGATGCGTTGGCAACGGTCGAAGACGAAATGTTCCGTCTCGCTCGCGCCTACGAAACCAACGAGGCCCTGCGCGGTTCGTTGGGCGACACTTCACTACCAATTGAGCGTCGTCAGAAAATCGTCGAGCAACTGCTCGGCGGCAAGGCGCACAATGTGACCGTGCAACTGGCCTCGATGTTGGTCGGCACCGGTCATATCTCACTTCTGCCACAGGTTGCCGATGCCCTCGTGAAGCGCGCGTCAAGCGAGAAGCAACTTGAAGTTGCCGAGGTTCGCACCGCGGTCGCGTTGAGCGACGCGCAGAAGACTCGTCTCATCGACGCACTTGCCAAAGCGACCGGCAAGCGCGTGAACCTGAAAGTCGTCGTTGACCCGAGCGTGATCGGTGGCGTTGTCGCCACCGTCGGCGACGAGGTCATCGATGATTCCGTTCGCACCCGTCTTGATCAAGTCAAGGCACGTCTCTAGGCCGTCATTCGAAAGGAAACCACCATGTCAGAACTCACTCTCTCTGCCGCAGATATCGCAGCGGCTATCAACAAGGGTCTCGATGGTTACACGCCGTCGGTCGAAGCCCGCACCGTCGGTCGCGTCGCCGAAATCGGCGACGGCATTGCGCGCGTCAGTGGGCTGCCCGACTGCGCGGTGAACGAGCTGCTCGAGTTCGAAGACGGCACCGTAGGTCTCGCACTCAACCTCGACGAAGGCTCGATTGGCGTCGTGGTGCTCGGTGATTCTGATGCGATTGAAGAACAGCAGACCGTCAAGGCCACCGGACGCATCTTGTCGGTGCCCGTGGGTGACGCCATGCTCGGGCGCGTGGTGAACGCGCTCGGCACGCCGATTGACGGCAAGGGCGACATTGTCGGTGCGCAGATGCGCCGCGTCGAAGTGCAGGCACCCGGCATCATGGGCCGCAAGCCCGTGCACGAGCCATTGCAGACGGGCATCAAAGCCATCGACGCAATGACGCCCATCGGTCGTGGTCAGCGTGAGCTGATCATCGGCGACCGCAAGACGGGCAAGACCACCGTCGCGATCGACACGATCCTCAATCAAAAGGGTCTCGGCGTCAAGTGCATTTACGTAGCGGTGGGCCAGAAGGGTTCGACCGTTGCACAGACCGTGGAAGTGCTGCGGCAATACGGCGCAATGGAATACACCGTCGTCGTCGCCGCACCTGCGAGCGACCCGGCACCATTCAAATACTTGGCACCGTACGGCGGCTGTGCAATGGGTCAGCACTGGATGGAAAGCGGCGAGCATGCGCTGATCGTCTACGACGACCTCTCGAAGCAGGCCGAGGCATATCGCCAGATTTCTCTCTTGCTGCGTCGCCCGCCGGGTCGTGAGGCGTACCCAGGTGACGTGTTCTACCTGCACAGCCGATTGCTTGAGCGCGCCGCGAAGTTGAGCGACGAGAAGGGCGCCGGTTCGCTAACGGCATTGCCCGTGATCGAGACGAAGGCTGGCGACGTGTCGGCGTACATTCCCACCAACGTGATCTCCATCACCGACGGTCAGGTGTATCTGCAAGACAGTCTTTTCAAGTCGGGTGTGCGCCCGGCCGTCGACGTAGGCATCTCGGTGAGCCGCGTGGGTGGTGCGGCGCAGATCAAGGCGATGAAGAGCGTGTCGGGCACGTTGAAACTCGACCTCGCGCAGTTCCGCGAACTCGAAGCCTTCGCGACGTTCGGTTCTGAGCTCGACGCGATTTCAAAAGCGCAGCTTGAGCGCGGTTATCGCCTCGTCGAGCTGCTGAAGCAGCCGCTCAACAGCCCGATGCCGGTCGAAGAGCAAGTGGTCTCGATTTTCTCGGGCACCAAGGGCTACCTCGACGACCTGCCCGTCGGCGACGTGCGACGTTTCGAGCAAGAGTTGCTCGAACACTGCCGCTCGCGACACGGCAGCATGCTCGCGGGCATCCGCCAGAACCCGAAGGCCGACGTGCCGAAAGATCTTGCTGACATCGTCGCGACATTCAAGAAATCGTTCGTCGTGACGCCAGTTGGTGGCGCCTCTGCCGACCCGGCCAAGTCGTCGGCCGGCGAAGTGGGCGAAGCTGCAAGCAAGAAGACCTTGGCGACGGAGTAACCACACGACATGGCCGGCGGTCAAGAACGCATTCTTCGTGGACGGATTCGATCCGTTCAGGCGACGAAGAAGATCACCCGCGCCATGGAACTGATCGCCGCCTCACGCATCGTGAAGGCCCAGCAGCGGGTGTATGCAGCAGTGCCCTACAGCGAGATCATCACCAACGTGGTGAAAGATCTCGCCGCGGGCGGCTCTGGCTCTGACTCGATCTTCATGAAGCCCCGCGAAGTGGAAAAGAACGTTTGCTACGTCGCCATCACCGCCGATCGAGGTCTCTGTGGCGGCTACAACGCCGGAGTGTTGCGCGCCACCGAAGGCGAAGTAAAAGCCGATGTGGTCGCCGGCAAGCAGTACGCCATTGTGCCGGTTGGCCGCAAGGCCGAGAATTACTTCAAGTTTCGCGGTTACTCGTTGCGCAAGGGCTTCGCCGGTTTTTCTGATGCGCCAAAGTATGAGAATGCAAAAGCAATCGGTCAATACGTGACCGAAATGTATATCAGTGGCGAAGTCGATCGTGTTGAACTCGTCTACACCCGTTTCGTCTCGGCTGGCACACAAGAAGTGGTGCGACGACCGTTGATTCCACTCGAGCGTGCGGTTGTCGAAGGTGGCGACGGCAAGCCAGAAACCGGCACCAGTGCGTATGAATTCGAGCCGAGCGCCGAAGACATTCTCGGTTCGCTGTTGCCGCGCTACGTAGAAGCCCGCATCTACGCGGCGTTGTTGAACGCGGCGGCAAGCGAGCATGCATTCCGCCAGCGGGCGATGAAGTCGGCCACCGACAACGCCGAAGAACTGATCAAGAGCCTGTCGCGCACGATGAACCGTGCGCGCCAAGATTCCATCACCACCGAGATCATGGAGATCGTCGGTGGTGCCGAAGCCCTCAAACCAGCTGACGACATGGTCAGCGCATAACGAATCGCACCAAAGGAGCAACCATGACAGCAACGATGAGCAACACCAAGGCAGGCGAAGGTCGCGTGGTGGCGATTGCCGGCCCGGTGATCGACGTCGAATTCCCGCGCGGCAGCCTGCCCGAGCTCAATCGCGCACTTGAATTCACGATCGAAGTCGACGGCAAGCCGACCACGATTCTGGCTGAGGTTGCCCAGCAGCTTGGCCAAAGCCGTGTGCGCGCCGTGTGCTTGAAGCCCACCGACGGTCTGCGTCGTGGCACTGCCGTGCGCGACACCGGCCGCGGCATCAGCGTGCCCGTGGGTGAAAAGACCCTCGGTCACGTGTGGAACGTATGGGGCGAAGTGCTCGATGGCGACAACGCCGAATTCAAGGATGTTGAGCGCTGGGACATTCACCGACCCGCCCCGGCATTCGACACCCTTGAGCCAACCAAGCGCATGTTCGAAACCGGCATCAAGGTGATCGACCTGCTCACGCCGTATCTCGCCGGCGGCAAGATTGGTCTCTTCGGTGGTGCCGGCGTCGGCAAGACCGTGCTCATCACCGAGATGATCAACCGAGTGGCGTCAAAGCACGGCGGTGTGTCGGTGTTCGCCGGCGTCGGTGAGCGCACCCGTGAGGGCACCGATCTGCGCATCGAAATGGCCGAGTCGGGCGTGTTTGAAAAAGCTGCGCTGGTCTTTGGTCAGATGGACGAGCCGCCGGGCGTGCGCCTGCGCGTCGCGCTCTCGGCACTCACCATGGCCGAGTACTTCCGCGACGTGAAGAACCAAGACGTGTTGCTCTTCGTCGACAACATCTTCCGCTTCGTGCAGGCGGGTTCTGAAGTGTCGACGTTGCTCGGTCGCATGCCGTCGGCGGTGGGTTACCAGCCGACGCTCGCCGACGAGATGGGCCAGTTGCAAGAGCGCATCACCTCGACGCGCGGTCGTTCAATCACGTCGCTGCAGGCGGTCTACGTGCCTGCCGACGACTACACCGACCCGGCACCGTTCACCACCTTCACCTTCTTGGATGCGACCACCGAACTGTCGCGTCAGATTGCGTCGCTCGGCATCTATCCGGCGGTTGACCCGTTGGCGTCGACGTCGACGATCTTGTCGCCCGAAGTGGTGGGCGAGCGGCACTACAACGTGGCCCGTCGTGTGCAGGAAATTCTGCAGCGCTACAAGGAACTGCAAGACATCATCGCAATTCTTGGTCTCGACGAACTGTCAGAAGAAGACCGCCAGACCGTGTCGCGTGCCGCAAGGTACAGCGCTTCTTGTCGCAGCCGTTCTATGTGGCAGAGGTCTTCACCGGCGTGAAGGGCGAATACGTGCCCACCGCCGAGACCGTCGAGAGCTTCGAAGCCATCGTCAAGGGCGAGCTCGACGATGTGCCCGAGCAAGCGTTCTTGAACGTCGGCAACATCGAGCAGGTGCAGGCGAAGGCCAAGGCGTTGCAAGAGTCGGCGTCGTAGGCTGACGATCAGGGCAGGCCGATGGCAAGCGGGGAAACGATGAAGGTCGAGGTGGTCTCACCAGAACGCGTGCTGTTTTCTGGTGATGCGACACAAGTGATCACCCGCACCGAGAGTGGTGGCGAGATCGCATTTCTGCCTGGCCACACGTCATTTCTCGGTGTGCTCACCGAAAACCACACGCGCATCACGCTGCAAGACGGCAAGGTGCAGAGCGTGGCGGTGCACGGCGGATACGTCGAGGCTTCAGGCGGGCACGTAACGATTCTCTCTGACAATGCCGAACTCGCCGAAGATATCGACGTGGCTCGAGCACGCGCCGCCAAAGAACGCGCCGAAGCGTCAATACGCGGTGAACACGACGCCACCGTTGAGGCCGATCTGCGTCGAGCCCACGCACGGCTGTCGGCTGCCGGTGGCCTCGGCGACAAGTGAGCGCGGCCAAGGCACCATTCACCCACGCGCTCGTAACCGGTGCCTCGAGCGGCATCGGTGAGGCAATCGCCCACAAACTCGGCAAAGCCGGCGTCGGCATGGTGCTCGTCGCACGTCGCAAAGATCGCCTCGATGCCATCGCTGCGCAATACACGAACTGCGAGGTGGTGTCGGCCGACCTCACCACCGAGGCGGGTGTTGGCACCGTGCTCGCGCGTCTACGAGATCAGACTCGCACGCCGATTGACCTCGTGGTCAACAACGCGGGCTTTGGCACGTCAGGCAATTTTGCTGACGCCGACCCACAACGACTCTCGAATGAGGTGTCGCTCAACATCAACGCACTCATGCGCATCGCTCACGAAGCAGTGCGCCAGATGCAACCTCGCGGTCGTGGCTATTTGCTGAACGTCTCAAGCATCGCCTCGTTTCAGCCGGGGCCAGGGCTCGCGGTGTACGCCGCCACCAAAGCGTTCGTCACCAGCCTGACCGAAGCGCTTCACGAAGAGTTGCGCGGCTCGGGCATACGTGTGACCGCCCTCTGCCCAGGGCTCACGCACACCGAGTTTCAAAGCATTTCCAACACCTCGGGGCTCGAGTCGAAGTTCCCCGATTTTGCGTGGATGAGTGCCGACGACGTCGCCCGCGACGGTCTGCGCGCCGTGATGGAAGGCAAGGCCTTGTGTGTGCCTGGTCTCGTGAACAAGTCGCTCACCGCAGTGTCGACGTTTACCCCGCGAGGTCTGGCCGACGTATCGCGGGCCTTGCGACACGTCTGCGGTAGGCGACATTCTCGTTAGAGCGTGAGGTAGATCGCGCCGCTTCGCTCGGTGACCTTGTACGAGGTGAGGGCTCGGCTGGCTGGGCCTTCGATAACGGCACCCGTGGTGAGGTTGAAGAGCGAGCCATGTGAGATGCACTCCAGCTGATTCAACGAGTTCACTGTCACGAGCGTGCCCTGGTGGGTGCAGGCACGATTGAACGCGAATACGCCAGCAGACGTGCGGGTGACGACGACGGCGAAGTTTCGACCGCCAGAATTCACCACGACGTTCTCGCTCTTGCCCACGGTGAGCGCTGATGAATCGAGCACCTTCACTTCAGAGGTGGTCGGTGTGGCCGGTTGCGTAGTGGAGGTTGGCTGCGTGGTCTTAGTCACTCGCTTCCACACACGTTTGCCGTTGCTGTTGACGCACTCGAAGGTCTTGTTGCCTTCCGTCGTGCGACGCCCCAACTTCTTGCAGATATCACCCGCACGAATCGTGGGCATTGCATCGACCGCAGAAGGTGAGGCGAGAAAGGCGACGAACCCACCCGCGAGCAAACTCAGCACCTTGCGCCGCGATACATCAGTCATGGCGTGAGAATAGAGCAATACGCTGACTGCCGATGGCGCCGAGCGTAAACATTCGACGAATCTTGGCTTGTGCATTTGCGTGGGCATTGGTTGGTGCACTGCTTGCAGCCTCAACGGCAAGCGCTACGACCCGGCCAGAACCCAAGGGCCCGGCGCGAGTGCTGGTGCTCGGCGACTCGGTGTTCAATGCGTTTAACCATGTTGAGTCGGCGGCGCAATTGATGAATGATCGCCAGTCGACCATCTTCGCTACCCAGGGCTGTCAGCGATTGGTCAACGAAGGCTGCATGGATTTCGCCAAACTAAGCGCCCTGCAGCAGTTGCGACGTCATGCGGGCAAGTTCACCGATGTTGTCGTGGTCGGCACCGGCTACAACGACCGTATCGGCCCCGACTTCAAGGAAGCTGTCGTAGCCATCACCGACGAAGCCCGCATTCAGGGCGTCGACGTGCTGTGGGTGACGTATCGTGTGGCCGGCAACGTGCGTGGCAAGTCACGTGTGCTCAACGAACAACTCGCGCGCTTCGACAAGAAGATCGACAATCTCTACGTCGCCGACTGGGATGCCTTCAGCCGCGATACCGACGGCTGGTTTCGTGAAGACAACGTGCACCTCATCACGCGAGGTGCCATTGGCCTGGCACAGCTCTTGAACAAGTCGCTCGCACCGATACTCGCCGCCCGCGATGCAGCGGCGACCGCACCGTAGTTAGCGGAACTCCACCGACGAATACTGACCAATGCGGTCGGCGCGATGGCGAGTGTCAATGGTGCGAATCGTGCCGCTGCGCACGCGCATGACCAAACTCTGTGAGGTTGCACCGTAGGCGTCATAGCGCACGCCGCGCAGTAGATCGCCGTCGGTCACGCCGGTGGCGGCAAAGAACGCGTCATCACACTGCACGAGGTCATCGGTGGTGAGCACGCGGTTCATATCGATGCCTGCGGCCCTGGCGAGCGCGCGATCTTCTTCGCCACGGGCCCACAAGAGCCCCTGAATCTCGCCACCGAGCGCCTTGATGGCCGCAGCCGCCGTGACGCCCTCGGGTGTGCCGCCGATGCCCATCAGCGCATCGACACCCGTCTCGGGCCATGCCGATGCGATTGCACCGAAGATGTCGCCGTCGGTGATCATCTTGATGCGACAACCAGCCGCACGAATTTCTCCGACGAGGTCGTCGTGGCGGGGTCGATCGAGCACGACGATGGTGACCTCGTTCAGCGTCTTGTGTTTGGCGCGGGCGATGGAATTCAGGTTGTGAGTCACCGACTTGGTGATGTCAACCGCACCACGCGCGTCGGGCCCGACGGCGATCTTGTTCATGTAGACGAACGGCCCTGGGTTGAACATCGAGCCGCGTTCGGCGACGGCAATCACGCTTAGTGCGTTGCCGCGACCGAGTGAGGTCAATGTCGTGCCGTCGATTGGGTCAACTGCCACATCGGTGACGGGCTTGCTTCCGTTGCCGACATGTTCGCCGTTGAACAGCATCGGGGCTTCATCTTTTTCGCCTTCACCAATCACGACGACGCCGTCCATATTCACCGTGTCAAGCAGGTTGCGCATGGCGTCAACCGCCGCGCCGTCGGCGGCGTTCTTGTCACCACGCCCCACCCACTTTGAAGCGGCGAGCGCTGCCGACTCGGTGACCCGCACGAGCTCCATCGCCAAGTTGCGATCAGGTTTTTGTGATAGCGGCACCGCCCCCAAAATAGCCGAATGCGGGTCGTACTAGCGTGCGCCTTGTGACCGACTGGAATCCGAACGACCCCGACGCACAGACCGTGCGCTACGACCTTGGCGATTGGTCGGTCGACGAACGTGTGGAGTTGGTCGAGATGCTGGCTGACGCTGAAATTCGTCACGACTGGGATGGCAACGAGTTGCTCGTGCCTGCCGAATGCGAACAAGTGGTCGATGCGATGCTCGACGATGTCGAAGATGACGACGGCCCACCTGCGCTGACGGGTGAGCTCGAAGAGTTCGAACTTGACGAATGGAACCCGGCTGACCGCATGGAGTTTGCGGCGTTGCTCGTTGAACGAGGCATAGGTCACCGCTGGGAAGACAATCTGCTGCTCGTGTCGGTTGATGACGCCGACACCGTCGAAGACTTGTTAGATGAGTTTGACCGTTGACGTTCGAGCGTCACTAGCGTTCAAACGATGACTGACACTGCGTCGCGGGCCAACGGCACGCAAGACCTTGGCGAGGTGCTCGCCGAGGTCGAAGTGTTCCATTCGCGGTCGCATTCACCGACACGTCGGCTGGCTCTCGGCCACCTCATCTTGCCCGTCGAGCCCGCACCCGGAGTCGGCGGGGTTCTGCTCGCTGCGATGGTTGCCACGCACATCGCCCAAATTGATGAAGATCTCACCCCAGACGTGCATCGTCTGTTGCAGCAGGTCGAGCGCGCCGATCGTGTCGTGCAACCGCGCTTGCGACATCGATATCAGATTGATCGTCACGGGTTGACGCGCACCACGCATCGGCTTGTCGGCGACGCCGGCGAGTTTCGGTACGAAATCGACGGTAGTGGCGACGCCGTGCAACACACGCTCGGTGCCATCTACTGTCTTGAACGACTCGATGTGCTGGCCCGTAATGCTGTTGCGCCGGCCGTGCGAAAAGCGATGCGTTGGCGCGGACCAATCGACGGCACGTTTCTCTCGTATCTTGTCGGTGCGGCCGGCTCGACGATGGCCGGAGTCGTTGACCCGCGCGCCTGGGCGCTCGACATGCTTGGCTTTCCGGCGGGTACGGTGCGACCAACCAAACGCGAAGTGCAACGCCGCTACCGCGAAAGCCTGCGTGATGCGCACCCAGATCACGGTGGTGATGTGGCATTGGCAAGTGGTCGCATCGAACAGCTAGGTGAAGCGCGCCGAGTGCTGCTTGCTTCTCTCGCGTAGCACCCGACACCACGTCATGACCCGGCGAGCTGTGCGCGCAGTCGTCGTGTTTCCGGGTGCTGGGTCGAGTGCCGAGCATTCTGGGCTCGTCGCAGTTGCCAATCGTCTCGCGCCACTGCCGGTGCACCGTGTCGAGTTTGCCTACCGCGTGGCGGGTCGAAAGATTCCAGATCGGGCGCCCAAGTTGATCGCCGAAGTTCGCGCGGCGGTAGCAGCTGCGTGCGTCGAATGGCAGTGCAGCACGAATGAGGTCGTGATTGGCGGTCGTTCGATGGGTGGTCGCATGTGCTCGCTCGCGGCTGCGGGCTTCTCGGGTGATACGCGAGCGGCGCAACCTGCCGAGGCGCCGCTTGATGTTGCCGGAGTGGTGTGCATCGGGTATCCACTGCATCCGCCGCGTAAACCGACGCAACTGCGAATCGAACACCTGCCACATCTTGCGATGCCGTCGCTTTTCATCAGCGGCACCAACGACGAATTCGGTACTCCTGACGAACTGCGACAGCATCTCGGCACCGTTCGTGGCCCGACCACTCTGCACTTCATCGATAAGGCGCGTCACGACCTAGGCGGTCATGATGCGGTGGTTGCCGACCTGATGGCCGCGTGGGTGACGAGCCTCAACAACTAGCGTCGGCATCCGTGCGTGGTCTCGGAACCCTCATCAACACCGGCCTCGTCATCGCCGGCAGCGGGCTGGGTGTGGCAGTGGGCCATCGGATTCCCGAGCGCATGCGCACCACGTTGTTGCAGGTCATCGGCTTGGTAACCATTGCGCTCGGGGTGAGCGATGCAATTGACACCCACAACATGGTGTTTCCACTTGTCGGCATGGCCTTGGGTGCGTTGCTTGGTGAGGCACTGCGAATCGAAGACCGACTCGAAGGTCTCGGTGCTCGCTTGCAACGGCGCTTTGACCGCGGGTCAACGGGCAGTGAGAATCTCTTCGTCAAGGGGTTCGTCACGGCGTCTGCGTTGTATTGCATCGGGCCGCTCACGGTGCTTGGCGCCATTGAAGATGCGAGTGGTGAAACCCCGCAGCTCTACATCATCAAGGCGCTGCTCGATGGCTTCGTATCCATCATGTTCGCGGCCACCTACGGCATTGGCGTGGCGTTCAGCGCGTTATCGGTGTTCGTGGTGCAGGGTTCGTTGACGCTCGGAGGTGCAGGGCTCGACTCTCTGCTCGACGATCGAATGCGTGTGGAACTCTTCGCGGCCGGTGGTCTCGCCGTCATCGGCATTGGTCTCAACCTGCTTGGGGTGACGAAGATTCGTCTCGCCAACCTCTTGCCTGGGCTGCTCTTGACACCCGTGCTCGTGGCGATCTTCGCCGTCTAGCCAGCCGCCCTGCCGCGTTACGCCTCGTTCTTCGGGCGGTAGCGCGTCGGTCGCTTCGGTTCAACGTTGGTCGTGTCGGGGGTGGTGCTGCCACGGGGTGCGCGCTTCTTGCGACGCGGCGCCAGTGCTGCCTCTGCCGCGAGGGGAGACAAGAGCCCGCGCAGACGCTTGGCCTCGTTCGCCACGAGCGTGACCCGTTCTTCGACGACCGACAGGTGCTCGCGAGTCACGTCGACACCGAGCATCACCGTGGCGTGAGAGTGCCACAAACGAGTCATATTGCTTGATGCGTTGTGGGCGTTGATCTCGCGCAAGAGCTCGGCACTTTCGTTGGCCTGCTCTTCGAGCACGGTGTCGATGCGCAAGAGCACATCGTCGCCCTGTTCGCGCTGCAAGAAGTCGAGACGTACGGTGACGTCGTCGATGAGCACGTGGAACCGACCACCGTCGGTCGTCTTCCACTTCATTTCGAACGCTCAAGGATCTCTTGCACCCGTTCGCGCAGGTCGGTGACGGGGTTCTTGACCGCATTGCACACGATGCGGTACTTCGCACACCACGCAAAGACTCGCGACGGGTCGTCGAGGTCGAACGCCAATGTCCAATCGGCGTCGGTGTCGCCGCAGGTCGCAAGCACCTCGACGAAGTCGGGCACCATCTTGACTGTGCCCTGACCGCGGGTCGTGGCCACGACCTTTGCTTTCATGTTGTAGAGACCGCCACAAGACCAATCGCTCGAGACCGTGATGTTGCCGTCTGCAATCTCGAGCAGATGGAAGTCGGGCGACGAGGTGTTGTCATCGCGAAACGGGTTGAACTCAAAGGGCATGCCCGCACCTGCGAGCAGGAGCATGCGCAGTTCTTTGCCGCCCACCTTCGCCTTGACGACTCGTGACGACTTACGCAACTGCGGAATTTCGGGCATCGTCGTGATGCTGCAGGGAATGGTATGGGTGCCGAGAGCGGTGATGGTGGTGACGAAATCATTCTCGATCACGAACTCAACGCCACCGGGTAACGAGCCGACCTGCCGGCCGACGTTCGCCACTGCGGTGAGAGGCAACGAATATGCACCGGTGAAGTCGCAAGTATCGCCAACAATCGTGACGACATACGAACGATTCACGAGGTGCCAATGCCGGCGCTTGTTGTTCGCGAAGACGATGATGTTGCCCTTGGTCTCGTCGCTCGTGCGGAAGGGCCAGAGCGAGTCGAAGACGGTTTCGAGTTCGGTGTTGTCGACGATGCCGAGGGAAATGCGCGTGGTCATGAGTGGTCTTTCGGTGAATGGTTGGGAAACGTTGCGGTTTTGAACCCGACGGGAACCGTGTGGATGCCGTCGGTCGTATCGCGCATCCACGCGTCGGTCGAGGTGTCATCTGCCGACGCGACGACGCGTGCGGTGATCGGTTGGTCATTGGTGAGACTTGCGACTTCGGTGAGCCACGTGGTGAGGGCTCGCGCGAGAGCGGGTGTGAGTTCGATGGTTGCGCCGTCGGTCTTCTGCGTGAGTGACGTCGAGTTGATGATGTTGCCGAGCCCGGCGTCGTGTGCTGCGGTGATCAACTGCCGCTTCAGACTGTCGCTGAGTGAGGGTTGCGGACTCGGATCGGAATAGGTCATTCGTGCCTCCTGCTCGTGGTCGTGGGGTTGGGGACCGCCACCATAGACCAACGGTGTGCGGTACGGGTGGTTACGCACGAGGCGGCGGGGTTGGTGACGTCGCGTGAAGCGGTGCGCGCCACCGTGGCGGCTGGGTTGGTGACGAATCGGCGGGGCGGCGAGTGCCCCCGACCCGCTCAGTTAGGCGTCGGTCGAGTCGTCGGTCTCGAGAAAGTCGAGCCGCAGCAAGAACGGCGTCTGCTCACGGTGTGAATCCAACTGAAACAGCGCGGCCGGCTTGCCGTAGCGGTCAAAGGTCGGCCTCGATGAGCCTTCGACCGGGGTCAAGATGCCCAGTTTCTGAAACTTCCGCGCAAAGTTCGTCGGATCAAGCCGTTTGACGAGCCGCGGCGTGCGCGGTGGGCGAAGTGTGCTGCTCTGGCGGGCCAGACGCTGCCAGAGTTCGGCGATTTCTGGCGTAGTACTCGACGCAAACTCACTGCCCATGGCGTTGTCGTCACTCGGCGTGGCGGGGTTGGCGCCGCGACTGGCGAGACCGCCACTCGACAGTGTCGACGATCGTCGCAGCTGTTGCGAGGTCGGGCGGCTCAGCTTCAGGTCGAGTCGCTGCCCGTCGAACAGCAGATCGGGTCGGCGTTGGTCGTCTGTGGGCATCATTTGAGCGAGGCGCCAGATGGTGTTACGCAGTTCGGGGGCCTTGGTGTGTTCGAGTTCTTCCAACCGCTTGAGATAGGCCCGCACCTTGCCGGCATGTTCGGGTCGTTCGGCATTCTCGGCAGAGTCGAGCGATTCGTGGAAGAGCACCTCATAGACCCTGCGGAGTTCGCCGAGGGTGAACTGGTCGCGACAGAACCTGGCCGCCAGCGGGGTGGTGAGCACGAGCTGGCGCAGCAGTCTGATGGCCGCCATCACGATGTCTTCGTGGTCGAACTCGAGACGCGACGGCCGTGCCAGAAGGTCGACGACGGGGCGAAACTGCACACGACTGACGTGGCCGACGGCGTCGTCGGGGTGACGAGCCACGTCGCGGTCGTCGCCGACCACCGCGAGGTAGGCGATCGACACGGTGCGGCCACTGCGCGGGTCACGGTCAGCGTCACCAAAGGCTCTGACTTGGTGCAGATCAGCGGCCGTCAGGGTGAGAGTGGTTTCGCGGGCGAGCACTCGCACGGCGGCAGCCTCGAGGCTGGGGTCGGGCTCGGGGCCCGTGCCGTAGACGTCACCTAAGAGGGTGTGACCGACATGGCCGCCAGGCAGCGCCCAATGGTGGCGGGCGTCGCGGGGCACCTCGACGACCCGTCGCGGGCTGCCGGGGTGGCGACGGCGGGCGAGGTGGTTCTGGTCGATGAGGGCCTCTGACCCCCGTCGTTGCACCACCCCTATATGGAGGAGGTCATTTCTGAGACTAAAGAGCACGACATCAACGGCGACATGGAAGTCGGGTCGCCGTGGGGGTCGGCTTTGGCCAGCCGCCGGGGCGAGGCGGGGCGCGGACTGGCTGGGTGCGGCCGAGCGGGCCCTGCTGGCAGCTGGGCGGGGCGGGGTCTGGCGGCGGGGACGTGGAGGCATAGGTAGGAGAGTAACGCACGCGCGCACAGAGGGGGTGACTCTGTGCGTAGGAATAGGGGTGAAATCAAACTATTGGTCAGCGAACCTATCTTTGTTACACCCCGTGGCCATGATTACTGCATGACCACCGAACCCACCAACCCCAGCACCAACCGATCTACCCCAAAGACCAACCCCACCAACCGCGGAGACGAACACCACATGGCTATGCTCAATGACCCTTTCCCCAAAAACCAAACCAACAACAAGGAGACCAGCGACAAAACCACCTACCAGCAGTACCAGAACTTCCCTTCGTTCTCGCGTCGCGAACGCGAAGACTACATCATCGCCACATGGCGCCACCTCGAAAAGATCTACCGTTTCTACCCTCCGAAGAAGTTCAGTGCGCACAACGCCAGTGAACTCGCGTCGTTTGCCATCGACAAGGTGATCACGAACGTCGAGCAGTACATGCGCAAGTATCTGACTCCGGAGCACTGCGCTAACGCGGTGGCTCGTACCAGCGCGCAAGATCACCGTCGTCGTGAACTCGCCGACCGTGGCCACGGTGCGCGCGGTACGCGTCGTGTCGAAGAACTCGACGCACCGATTGCCATCGGTGACGACGGCGACGAAATCACCTTGGGTGACACGCTCGTGGCACCCGTGGGCAACCCCGAGGCAGTCATCGAAGTGATGACCATCGCCGATGAAATCATGCACTTGCTCAGCGACGCCACTGAAGACGAGCTCTTCCTCATCGAGGCACTCTTCGTCGACGAGCGCACGCAAGGTGACATCGCCAGCCAACTGGGCGTGCGTCGCGAGACGATCGTCCGGCGCTATGGGCGCTTGATCGAGCGATTGCGAGAAAAGGGTTTCGACACCGAGCGCCTGGAGAAGAACGATCGCACGCTGAGCCACGGCACGAAGAGCCGCAGCAAGAAGAACCACGGCAAGAAGAACCGCAGCACGACGAAGGGGGTCAAGTAATGAACGCATTCACTGACTACATCAAGCAGTTGATCACCGAGATGGCCGAAGGTTCGGTGGTGGGTGAGATTGCACTGGGTGAGACGTTCAGCTTCTCGTACGACGATGAGACCATCGAAGGGCGCATCTACGAGCGCTTCAATGACAACATCGTCGTCTCGTTCACCGTTGACGTCTGCACCACGGTGCTCAGTGGGCGCAAGCAGTTGATCATCAACCAGCTGAATGGCACGCTGCCGTACACCACTTTCAAGTTGGTGCCGGCGGCCGAACGCAAGACGCTGGTGCAGGCCACGCACTCGCTGTCGCTTGCCGACATCTCTGCCGACCAGTTGCTGCAGGCCATCGGCAGCATCACCTTTCAGGCGCGTGAGCAGCGCCCGCGACTTGAGGCTGGCAAGACCACCTCGAAGCCGCCGCGCTACACCGACGACGAAAAAGAGAAGACCAAGCCACGCATTGAGACCTTCAACGACGACGTCGATGATGATTCGATGACCTGCGCACGTCAGACTCAGACTCGGCGGCCGCCCGGCGCGCTCGCGCACCGCGCGTGCGAGAAGACCACCGCAGCGTCGACGAACTGCTCGCCGTGCTCGACGCGATGGTCGGTCTCGAGCCGGTCAAAGAGCAGGTGCGTCGTCTCGTTGCCTCGAGCCGTGTCGCCCAGCAGCGCGCAAAGGCCGGTTTGCCGGTCATCGAACAGTCGCCGCACTTGGTGTTCACGGGCAACCCGGGCACGGGTAAGACGACGGTGGCCCGATTGGTCGCCGCCATCTACAAGGCCCTCGGGTTGATCAAGAAGGGTCATGTCGTCGAAGCCGACTGCTCGAAGTTGATCGCTGCGTACATCGGGCAGACCCCGATCAAGACGCAACGGTTGTGTGAGCAGGCACGCGGGGGAGTGCTCTTCATCGACGAGGCCTACGGCCTCGCCGGCCACCAGCACCAGGGCTATGGCCCCGAGGCGATCGAGACCCTGCTCAAGTTCATGGAAGACAACCGCGGTGACTTCGTCGTGGTTGCCGCCGGTTACCCCGTCGAGATGCAGCAGTTCTTGAATGCGAATCCGGGTCTGCGCAGTCGTTTCGACATCGTGATCGACTTCCCCGACTATGCGAGCAACGAACTCGAGAGCATCCTCGATATCTACCTCGACGAACACGAGTTCCGCGTCACGCCCGAGGCACGCGACAAGATTCGCGCATATATCGCGTCATTGTCGCGTGGGCGGGGGTTCGGCAACGGTCGTGCGATGCGCAACTTCTTCAACGAGATGATGCGCATTCACTCGCTGCGCGTCTCGACCGAAACCGAGATGAGCGTCGACGACCTCACGTTGGTGACCGACCGCGATGTTCCCGAGGTGCGCAGCGGTGAGGCGGCCACGGCGACCACCAGTTTCAGCGGTCACGGCTACCTCTGACGCGTTGAGCAGCTAGTCAGTCGATGCGCGTCGCGTCGTGCGGCAAGCCCGACGAGAAGCCTCCTTCTTCTTGTTCGGTATCCGCACGGCGCGCACGCGGACCCCGTCACGAAAGCGGGCCTGTTCGGCAGCGTCACCAACTCGACGGCGGGCAGACTTCTGCGTGCGACCGACCGGTTTGCGTGCGCGACGGCTGCGGGCCATGTAGGCAGTTCTACACCCGTTTCGCCGTGAAACTGCGCAACTACGGTTGAGGCGTGCTGCTCGCCACCTGGAACGTGAACTCACTCAAGGCCCGGCTGCCGCGCGTGCAGGCGTGGATCAGCGACGTGCAGCCTGACGTCGTGCTCATGCAAGAAACCAAGATGACTGACAAGGCGTTTCCTGCCCTTACCTTCAGCGAGATGGGTTATGAGAGCGCCCACTTTGGTCAGGGTCAGTGGAATGGTGTGGCGATCGTGTCAAAAGTGGGTGACAGACGTGCAGACCAACTTCGCAGCAGAGAAGCCGATGCCGAGGCGCGAATCATCACGGCCACCTGCGGCGGTGTCAAGGTGATCTCGGTGTACGTGCCCAATGGCCGTGCTCTCGACCACGAGCACTATCAGTACAAGCTGCGATGGCTCGACTCGCTGCGTGCCCATGTGCAGGCCGTGGCCACACCCACCGACCGACTCGTTGTGGGTGGCGATTTCAACATCGCGCCAAGCGACATCGACGTGTGGGACCCTAAGGCGCTCGAAGGTTCAACCCATGTGAGTGCGCCTGAGCGTGAGAAGTTGCAGGCGTTGTGCGATTGGGGCTTGCGCGACGTCGTGCGCGAGCAGCATCCTGATCCGAAGATCTATTCGTGGTGGGATTACCGCAACGGTTCGTTCCACCGCGGTTGGGGAATGCGCATCGACTTGATGCTGGTCACCAACCAGGTCGCCGACAACACCACGTGGTCAGCCATCGACCGCAACGCACGCAAGGGCGAGCAGCCAAGCGACCACGCACCCGTGTTGATTGAGGTGTCGACATGAGCTCAGGCGACGCGACGCCTACGGGTGCAGCCGGCGGCGTGGGCGCTGTGCCTGGTGCTTCGGCACCGAATCACTTTGGCGGTTTCCACGTGCAAGCCGGCCCGCTCACCGCCGCCGATCAGGCGCGGGTCGAGCTCGCCGACGAGGTGCGGGCGATGATTCGCGAGATCATTTCGACCGATGCGAACCCCGACGACATTCGGCGCGCACGCGACCACGTGCGTTCGGGTGTCGAGTTGTTGTTGGCCAAGGCGCACGGGGTGGCGCCAGGTGTGAGCGAGGCGGCACTCATTGAACGCAGTCGCAATTTCTTGGCTCGCAGCCCAATGATGGGCTCGATTAATCCGATTGCAATGCCACTCGTTATCTCAACGGTGCATGAGGGTGAACACGCGATGGTCGAAGCGCGGGTGACGTTCAGCAGGGCCTACGAAGGGGCGCCAGGGTGCGTGCACGGCGGGTTCGTCGCCAGTGCGTTCGACGAAGTGCTCGGCGTTGCGCAGTCAGCCTCGGGCAACCCCGGCATGACGGCGAACTTGTCGGTTGACTATCGCTCGCCCACGCCGATTTTGCATGAGTTGGTGTTTCGTGGCTGGTGCGAGCGCATCGACGGTCGCAAGATCTACACCCGCGGCACGGTGCATCATGGCGACACGCTGTGTGCCGAAGCGACGGCGCTCTTTCTCTCGATGCGACCCGAGTTGTTCGCCAAACTGCTGGCGATGCGCGACGCCTCGGGCTCGTCGTAGCCGGCCTAATCAGCCCCGACCACGACAGGGAACGGCTCGGTTGGGCTAGTCGGCGACTGACTCGGCAGCGATTGGTTCGACGACCGAAGACTCGACCGCAGCCAACTTCATCTCGCGATACTTGGCGCTGCGCAACCCGATCGGGGCGGCAATCGTGAAGCCCGCAAGGTGACGCTCTTCTTCGCTTTCGCCACCCCAGAGGCCGTATTCACGGTTGACGCGTGCGAACTCGCGACAGGTTTGCTTCACGATGCAGTTGTCGCACAACGAGCGAGCTTTTGCTTCGCGGCGGGCGCGGGCCTGTGGGCGCTCAGCGTTCGGGGCAAAATAAAGGTGCGTCTTGCCTTTGCAGTTGGCGAATTGGGTCCAATCGATGTCGCCGATTGGGCCGCGCGGCGTGAAATCGTCCGGCATGTCGGTGCGTGTATCAACGGTGGTCATGGGCTACCTCAGGTGAAGGGGATTCGCTGCGCTTCGTCGATTTGCTTCCCACGCTGGAAGCAAGACCCTCGTCCGACCGTTTGGGAGGGGGGCGGCCGGACGAGGGGAGACGTTGCTCGGCATTTAACACTAAATGGTCGGGTTGTGGCTGTCAACTGGCGACGGGTGACCTTTGGCGCACGACGGCGGCGCGAACGCAGGGCGGCGGGCGGGGCGGGCGGCGGGGTCTAGAGCAGCTCGGCGGCGAGGCTCGCCACTTCGCTGCGCTCGCAGGCCGCGAGAGTGACGTGCCCGAAGAGCGACTGTCCGGCGAAGGCCTGAATCAACACTGCCAACGCGTTGTTGCTCTCGCCCATGTAC
>RFMM01000210.1 GCA_009927665.1 Actinomycetota bacterium | reverse complement strand
GGGGCGTCAATCTGGCTGGTGTCGCCGGTGAAGACCACCTTGGTGCCCTCTCCGATGCGAGTGAGGATGGTCTTCAGCGTCGTCGGCTCGAGGTTCTGCGCCTCGTCGACCACGACGAACTGACCCTGCAGCGAGCGTCCGCGCAAGAAGGTGACCGACTCGAGTGTGAGTTGTCCGCGGTCAGACAAGTCTTCGATCAGGCTGCGGGCATCGCGGCTTGATCGCTCTTGCGTGAGCGCGACGATCGCGTCATGAATCGCCGACATCCAGGGGTCGAGTTTTTCTTCTAATCCGCCGGGCAAGAAGCCGACGTCGGCGCGACCAACTGGCACGAGTGGGCGATACACCGCGAGTCGCTCGTAGCGACGGTGTTCGACGACCTGTTCGAGTCCGGCGGCAACCGCCATCACCGTCTTGCCAGTGCCGGCGCGACCGTCGAGGGCGATCACCGCGATATCGGGGTCGAGCAGCAACTCGAGGGCGAAGCGCTGCTCTTTGTTGCGGGCCCGCAGACCCCACGCCTCTGGCACGTTCGAGTCGAGCAGCGTCAGTCGCCCGTCGTGCAGGCGGGCGAGGGCCGATTGTGACCCGTTGCGAACGACGACGAAGTTGTTGTTGTAGAGGTGCTCGCACCCCGGAACTCGATCGGCTTCCACATAACCCGCCTGATACAGCGAATCGACCGCCTCGGCGTCGGCCTCAAGAGTGACCCAACCCATCATGCGTTCGGCGATGGTGCGGGCGACAGGGTGATGTTCGTCGGCGGTGAGGCCGAGATGGGCCGCCTTGATACGCAGGGCGGCGTCATTTGACACGAGGCAGGTCGGGCCGATGAGCGACTGGCCGATCGCGGCGCCGATGATGCGATTGTCGGGTACCACGGCGTCGAGGCCGTGCTCGGCCAGGCGGTCGTGCTGCACCCCGTTGACCTCGATGTGCAGGGTCGCCGATTCAGGATCATCAGACAGCGGGGTCGGCTCGGCCAGCGAACCCCCGGCTCGGCGACGCAGTTCTTCGATGTTGCGCAGGGCGGTGCGGGCGGCTCGTCCGACGTCGTCCATGCGGGTCTTGAGGCCGTCGAGTTCTTCAACGACGGTGAGCGGAATCACCACGGCGCAGCCCGCAAAGGCGTGCATCGACATGGGATCTGCGATCAGCACCGAGGTGTCAAGCACGATTCGTTGCGGCACGAGCGACAACGCTGCGGTCGGTCGACGATGCGACGCTGAGTCGTCAGTCGAAATGAGGCGGCGAACTGGTTTGGCTGGCAACAAGTTCCAGCATGGCGGTTGCATCTCGAGCAGTGGTGGATTCTTGTGCGATTTTTCGGTGAATTTTTTGGCGATTGCAAAAATATTTTTGAACCGACGCAAAAAGGGCCAACTAACCGTCCGCGCTACCGCCACCGCTCACCATCACGCGACGAAAATGCGCACCAACCTATGCCCGACGAAATGAATCTGCGCAAAGTTGGTGATTCAGCATGCGGCAAGATCAACAATTGAAAATGATGCCGAATCGCCCCTGTTTATGGGGCTGTTTTCGAAGGGCGGTGAGCGAGCGCCACGAGATCACCACAGTTCTCCGAGTGTGGATAATTCTAATTTCGTGACAAAACACATTTTCCAACGGCGAGTTGCGTGACTCCGACGATCGAATAGTGACCGTTGTTGGCACGGTGCTGTCGCTCGCCGAACATGTGAACAAATGCTTGCATTCGCTGTGCGGATGCGCTCAGATAGATGGTCACGGAACTCCGATTCCGAGAAAGCAAGGAAAGTGCAATGACTAAAGCAGACCTCATCGCCGCAGTGGCAGCGAAAGCGAACGTCTCGGCAGCGCAAGCTGACACCGTGATTCAAGCCTTCGTCGATCTCGTCGTCGAGTCTGCAAAGAAGGGCGACAAAGTGTCGTGGCCGGGCTTCGGTTCGTTCGCGACATCAAAGCGCCAGGCGCGCACGGGCCGGAATCCCCGAACGGGAGAACCGGTCCAGATCGCCGCTTCTACAGCGATGAAGTTCAGCCCCAGCTCAACGCTGAAGGCCGAACTGAATCCCAACCGGTAATACCAAGCAATACCTCACAAACCAAGGAGAACAGCCATGGCAGCAAAGAAGCGCAAGGCCAAGAAGGCAACGAAGAAGAAGGGCGCCAAGAAGGCCGCCCCGAAGCGTCGCCGCAAGGCCAAGAAATAACTAACTCTCGTCGCTAGACGAAGTTAACTCGGTTCGGAGTACGTAACGACCGGGGGGCGAAAGCCCCCCGGTTCGTTCTTTTTAGGGGTCAGACTTCCCCGCGCGAGTTACCGCTGGCCAAGCGCGCGAAACGCGACCAGGTCATCGTGGGTATCAAGATCGAGCGCCAAGTCGGGTCGCGTGACCATCGCGCACGTGAGCCCGCGCTGGGCTGCCTGGGCCTGGTGTTGGCTGGCAGAGCCTGGCCCGTAGCAGAAGTCGAAGTCGCCTGTGGCGGGCACGACAAGGGCGTTGGTGCCATCGAGGTGACGGTCGGGCACGACCACCACATCGGCGTGATGGGTGGCGAGGGGTAACAGGGCCTCAGCGATGGGCAGGTCGCTGTGCACCACAATGACTCGTGTCGCACCTGCGTCTGCGGCGGCGCGTCGTCCGGCGAGCGCCGCGGCGTTGAGACCTGATGCAGCGGGTCGCACGACACGAGCCCCGACACCAGCCGCCCACTCGGCGACGTCATCGTCATCGCACACCACGAACAGGGCACAACCTGCCGCAGCCTCAACGACGCGCTGGGCAGTGAGGCGTGCGAGCTCTTCGCGTTCTGCGTCGTTCAGCACCTGTGCCAGGCGACCCTTGGCGAGGCGAAACGACTTGATCGGCACCACCACGGCCACACCCGCATCCCCCGAGTACGGCATCGCACGAAGCCTACGATTTGAACGTGGGATTGCCGTTTGCCCGCGTCGCCGTGATCGGCGCTGGTTCGTGGGGCACGACCGTTGCCTCGCTGGTTGCGCACAATGCTCCGACGGTGTTGTGGGTTCGACGACGTGAGTTGGCCGATGAATTGCGAACCACGCGCGAGAACACGCGATATCTGCCCGGGGTTCGCCTGCACGACGAGTTGGAGTTCACCCACGATGTCGTCGACGCGGTGCACGATGCATCGCTCGTGGTGATGGCCGTGCCATCGGCGGGGTTTCGCGATGTAGCGCGGTCGTTGGTGTTGCATCTCGCGCCGCATGCCGTGCTCATGAGTTTGACCAAGGGCCTTGAGCGTGGTACTGGTCGACGCATGAGCGAGGTGCTCGCCGACCTTGCGCCCGACCATGCGGTGTCGGTCTTGTCGGGCCCGAATTTGGCGCGTGAGATTGCCGCCGGTCAGCCTGCAGCCAGCGTGGTGGCGTGCGCTGACGATGCTGTAGCGCGTCAGCTGCAAGAAGTGTTTACACGACCGCTGTTTCGCATCTACACCCACGACGATCTCGTTGGCTGCGAACTCGGTGGGGTGGTCAAAAACGTGATTGCAATCGCCGCCGGCATGGCACACGGCATGGGCTTTGGAGACAATTCGCGCGCCACCCTGATCACGCGCGGCTTGGTCGAGATGGGACGTCTTGGCGCAGCCCTCGGTGCGAACCCGGGAACGTTCTCTGGTCTGGCGGGCATGGGTGATGTTGTTGCGACGTGTTCATCGATGCAGAGCCGCAACACCACGGTGGGGGTGCGACTGGGGAAGGGTGAATCGATCGCTGACATCAACGCGTCGATGAACCACATGGTGGCCGAGGGCGTCAAGAGTTCTGGCGCCGTCGTGGCTCTGGCTCGCAAGAAGGGTGTTGAGATGCCGATTTGCGAGGCGGTGGCCGAGGTCTGCGACGGGCGACTGGCGGCTGGTGATGCGTTGATTCGACTGATGACTCGTTCGCGCAAGTCTGAGCGCGACTAGTCAGGCAGTCGGGCACATCATGGCTGCATCATCGCGTATTGGGCTGCGTGGCGGCACCGCCATCGCCCACGTTGACGCAGCCGGCTTTGTGACCCGCGACGGTCGTCGAGCCACTGAGCTCGGTTGGTGGGTGGCGGCAGATGACCGCTGGCATGATCCCCGCGAAGAACCAAGTGGCAGGCAGCGACTGATCGACGGCACGCCGGTGGTCGAAACCAAGATTGCGGTGCCGGGCGGCGACGTCGTGCAACGCGCCTTCATGGTCGCTGACCACGGCGGTTGCGTGGTGATGGAAATCTCCAATGAATCACCGGCGGCGGTGGTTATCGCAGTTCCGACGAGTGGAGTCGCCACCGACGCGGCGGCGGCGCCGAGCGAACCGCGTGGCGTCGCACTGCCCAAAGGCCGAACGTTGCCAAGTGACGTGCGCGTGTTTCCGTTGGCGCACCGCTCAGCAGTGCGGTTTGTGTGGGCGACTGCGCCCCGAGTCAGCATCACTGTCGATGGCCTCGCTGGCGCTACACCCGTTGCACGCGGGTGGTTGGGGGCAAGTGAGCGTGCCAGCCGAGTGTCGATCGACGCCCAGACGCTCGTTGCTGCCCGCTGTCAGTTGTTGCTCGCAACTTCAACTGAGGTGGATGATCTGCTGCAACATGATGCCGCACGTGGAGTAGTAGCGATCGCCGAGCGGGTGCGCATGGGCGAACCGGTCGCACCACACGTTGAACAGATCGCCGACGCCGCCCGCCGCATGTTGCGCAAGCCGAACGCGCTTTGGGCAAGCAGGGCGTTGGTGATGGCGTCACGAATGCTGGCGACTGCGAACGAGTCGTTGGCGAGCAGCGACGTAGCGAAAGCGTGGGCCGAGGTTGGCGCGGGTGGCACGCTCGGTGGTGGTGGTGATACACGTAGTGCAGTGGACCTACCTAGTGCAACGGACCTACGTAGTGCAGTCGACACGGCGGCACACGTCGAAGATTCGCTCGTGCGCGCCATCTCTCTTTATGAAGCCGAGGTTTTTGCTGACGGAATCGCAGCGTCGTGGCGCGGAGTCAACTTCGAGGCCCACGGTGTGCCCGCCGGACCTCAGCACACCGTGTCGCTTGCAGTGCGATGGCACGGCGAGAACGCCGCACTTCTGTGGGAAGTCGATGGTCCGCCCGGTTTGCAACTGCGCGCAACGCAGGTTGATGCATCGTTTGCGGTCAGCAGTCAGCGTGGCGAAGCACTCTTGCGAGTGGGGGCGTAATGGCGCGACCGACACCGACGCGCGAGCTCGAGCAGTCGCTGCCTGGCGTCGTCTGCGGTGTCGACGAGGTCGGCAAAGGGTCGTGGGCTGGGCCACTCGTGGTGTGCGTGGCGGTGCTCGACCCTGCGGTACCGTTCGACCAACTCGTGGCTCGCGACTCAAAGACGCTCAGCGAACCCAAGCGCGAAGCACTGTTTTCTACCATTGCGGCGCAGTGCACGGGTTGGGCGCTTGGTGCTGCGAGCAACGATGAGTGCGACGCACTCGGCATGAACGCCGCCCAACGACTGGCGGCAGAACGTGCGTTTGCGTCGCTCGCCGCACGCGGTGTGCGACCCGACTCAGCCGTCGTCGACGGCAGGTGGGACTTCGTGTCACCGCATGTGCAACACGTGCGACTGCAGGTCAAGGCTGACGCGGTATCGGC
>RFMM01000208.1 GCA_009927665.1 Actinomycetota bacterium | reverse complement strand
AAGATGTACGACGCGGCCTGCGCCGCGTCACGACTCGTCACCCATTGTGCGAGCGGTAGCGTGATGAGCCGTTCAGGCTCCCATCGTCTAGCGGCCTAGGACACAGCCCTCTCAAGGCTGCGGCACGGGTTCAAATCCCGTTGGGAGTGCCACTCGGTAGGGCGCTCGTGGCGCGGTCGCCCTAGTTCGTTGGGCGCTTGTTGTGCGGTCGTGGTGCCCGTTAACGCACGAGGGTGGGTAGGCCGATGAGGCACTCGTAGTCGGTGACGTCGTTGTAGAGAAATGCCGACAAGCGCACACCCGTAATGCCACCGGGGCTCGTGACCGCAATCTCGGCGCGCAGGTGGTGGCGCGCAGCAGTGATGAGAGCATCTTCAGCCGCCGTGTCGAGCTGTCGTGAGCCCGGCAACGGCACGATGCGCAGATACGGCGCTCGCAGTTCAAGGCATGTCGGCAGTTGCACACCCCAGGCCTCGGCCAGCATCTCGGCAGCCAGACCAACCACATGGCGGCAGTGCTCATCGCGCTCGGTCCACGACCACCGCGACAAGAAGTCGAACGCAGCCGGCGTGGCGAGATACGACGACAAGTCGGCAGTGCCCTGTGTGTCAAAGGAGAGTGGAAAACCGCGTTCTGCATTCCAACTGCCGGCAAGTGGCTCGAGAGCGGCGCGTGCACGCGTAGAGCAGGCAACCAGTGCCGCCGACGGTCGCGGCGCGGCCACCCACTTGTGGAAGTTGCTGACCCACGCATCGATGCCAGCTGGTACGGGTGGCACTACCTGACCAGCCACATGCGCTGCGTCGACCACGATGAAACACTCAGGGCGCACCGTGCGCACGGCAGCCGCAATCTCGGCGACGGGGTTCAGTTGCGCGCTGGTGGCAATGATGTGGTCAATGACCAGAACGTCGGTGTCGCCAAGCTGATCGACGACCTCGGCAACGCAGGTCGCTGGCGTTGCCTTCGCTGGCGGAAGAGCAGCCAACTCGCGCAATTCTGCGTCAGCTCGTCGGGCAAGTGAGCGTAAGCCAAGCACGACGCCGCCGTAATTCGACGTCATCGTTGCAATCTTCGTGCCATGCCGCACCACTGATGCGGCTGCAGCAATCACGCCTTGCGAGGCGTTGGGCACGAAGGCGAGATCGTCACGCGCAACACCGAGCGCAGCAGCACACGCGGCGCGAGCTTCCACCAACATCGCCGGTAGGCGAGAGCGAAAGAAGAGGTTCGGATTGTGATCAATCTCCGCGCGAATCGCGGCTTGGATGCGCGCCACCTCTCGGGGCACAGCACCGAACGACCCGTGGTTCAGATAGCGAACCGAGGAGTCAAGACTCCACTCGGCGAGCGAAGCGAGGGTCATAGACAACCCTCGCGCCGGCGGGGCGGCACGACGATGCGAGCTCGCCGCCGCCGGCGACGAAGAGAGAGCGGGTTAGCGCTTCTTCTTGGCGGGTTTCTTGGCGGCAGCGGCAGGCTTCATCGAAGTGTTCAACTTCGGGGCAGCAACTGCTCCGAGTGCAACATCTTTAAAGCCCTTCAGTGCCGTGATCTTGGCGACGGTCTTCGCCTTGATCTGGATCTGTTCACCCGTGGCCGGGTTACGACCGATGCGCGCCGGACGCTTCTTCTTGAAGAACTTGGCGAAGCCCGAGATGTTGACGATCTCACCCTTGGCCACGTTGGCCAGGATGACATCGACCGTTCCCTCGATGACGGCTTTCGCCACTTTCCTCTCGACACCGGAATGAATTGCTACTGCGTTGATGAGTTCATTTTTCTTCATAGGTGACCCACCCTATTACACGGGTGGTGGATAGCTGGGTGATGCCTAGAACTGCACGCGACAGACGCGCGGGCCGTGCACCTGACCACCCGCCCACGTGACCGCGGCGGGGTCAACCAGCGAATACTCGGGAATGCGCTCGAGCCAGACCTGCAGCGCGACCCGCAGCTCGAGCCGGGCGAGGTTCGAACCCGCGCAGCGGTGGATTCCCGACCCGAACGCCACGTGGCGGTTGTGCTGCCGATCGAGAATCACCTCGTCGGGGTTCTCGAATTGGCGGGGGTCGCGGTTGGCAGCAGGGAACGCCATCAGAATGCGGTCGCCGGCCTTCATCGGGCAGCCCTGAAACTCAATGTCGCGGTCGACAAGTCGGGCCATCGTGACGGGCGAATAGGCGCGCAGCAGTTCTTCCACTGCAGTCGGCCACAAGTCGGGGTTGTCGCGCAGTTGTTTGCGGTGCTCGGGGTGCTGGGCGAGGTGCCAGAGCGACGAGCCGATCGCACTCCAGGTGGTGTCGATGCCGGCAATCAGCATCAGGTTGCACACGCCAAGCACGTATTGGTCGGAGACGGGGTATTTGTCGCCCGAGTTCAAGAGGTCGGTGATGAGGTCGTTCTCGCGCGGGTTCTTCTTGCGGTCTGCCAACTCTTCGCGGAAGAAGTTGATGATCTTGTTGCGATTCTCCAACCGCACGATGGGGTCGGTGAGACCCACCTCGAGCACGCCGCGCACCCAACTGACGAATTCATCAGCCATGTCGTCGCGCACCCCGAGCATCGCCGAAATGACTCGCACCGGAATCTGCTGGGCGTAGTCGGTGCCCGCATCGGCCTCACCCTTGTCGATGAAACCGTCGATGAGGCGGTTGCACAAGTCGCGTGTGCCTTGTTCATACTTCGCCACCGACTGCGGCGCGAAGACCGGGAGGATGAGACGTCGGTGCCAGTGATGGTCGGGTGGGTCACTGGTGATTGGCGGCGCAGCGATGCCCGCATAAGGACCCTCAGCTTGACGCAGCGGGCTCGCTGTCACGGTGATGCTGCGTGAGGTGAAGATCTCGTGTTCTTGGGCGATGGCGACGACATCGTCATATCGGGTCGGAAACCACGAACCACCCCAACGATCGGTGTGGGCAATCGGGCACTTCGACTCGCGAATTTCGCTCATCGTCGGATACGGGTCACGCACGAACTCCGCGTCGAAGATGTTGTAGTCGGATGTCGGGTCGGTGACGGGGCCCGAGTTTTCTTCGACGGTGGTCACGAGTTAGTCCTCGATGATGATGGCGTCTTCGGGGCAGTTGGCTTGTGCGCGTCGCGTCTTGGCGTGCAGATGTTCAGGGATGTCGCCCGCGATGAGCACGGTCGCGTGGCCAAGTTCGTCGCTGCCGAACACTTCGGGGGCGGCGATCGAACACATCTGTTGACCCTGGCATGAGTCTTCGTCGACGCGTACGCGCATGAGATGAGAGTAGCCGTGCGATGGTGTGCCGGTGTCAGTCGAGCGGATGCCCGTTGGCCCAGCGCGATGTCAGCCGAGTGCGGTGGGCGAAAAACTCTTCCACGGGGCAGCAGATTCGAGTTGCGCCGCCACTCGCAACAACAGGTCTTCGCGCCCATAGGCGGCCACGAGTTGCACGCCGACGGGCAGCCCAGTCGCGGTGCGACCGAGCGGCAGGCTGATCGCTGGTTGCCCCGACATGTTGAATTGTGCGGTGAAGCGCACCCATTCGCTCGCCAGGCGTGACGGCTTGAGTGGGTCGCTCGGGTCGTTGGCGAATGATCCGATGGGGAAGGGTATGCGTGAGAGCGTTGGCGTGACGAGGAGATCGAACCCGTCGCTCCACCATTGCGACACGGCGCGTCGGAACATTGCGGCGGCAGCGACCGACTTCGCGTAGTCGAGGGCCGAGGCTTTCGACGCGCGTTCGGCCTGCTCCCAATTCACGGCTTCGATGTCGTCTTTGGTCGCCGGGCGACCGAGCAAGGCTGACAGCGAGTCGCGGCTCACGGCTTGAGTGGTCGCCCACATCGCACCGAACCGCGGCGGAAACGACGCATCGTTGAGTGCGTCTGGCCACGACTCTTCGACGTGGTGGCCGAGCGACTCGAGCAGCTTGGCGGTGTTGCGCGCAGCGTCGCGACATTCAACATCGACATGCACGCCGTGCGGGTCGTGATCAAGCAAACCGATGCGCAGTGAGCCGACGCTGGCACCGACTTCTTGAATGAATGGTCGCTCTGGTGGTGGCGCGACAACACCATCACCGACACCGGGGCCGTGCACCGCATCGAGTAGCGCCGCAGTATCGGCAACGGTGTGTGTCACTGCGAGTTGCACGCTGAAACCCGCTTCGTCACCGAGTGGCGCCATTGAGATTCGTCCACGGCTCGGCTTCAAGCCCACGAGACCGTTGCACGAAGCAGGGATCCGAATGCTTCCGCCGCCATCGCTTGCATGAGCGAGCGCCACGATGCCCGCCGCCACAGCCGAGCCCGCACCGCCGCTCGACCCACCGCACGTGCGCGACAAGTCGTGCGGGTTGCGCGTCGCGCCCCACGCCTCGGGTTCGGTGACGGGCAAGCTGCCCCATTCACAACTGTTCGTGCGACCGAACGGAATGAAACCGGCGGCGATGAATCGAGCCGCGAGTTCAGAGGTCTGTTGCGGAACGTAGTTGATCGCTTTGATTGCTTTGTTGCCTTGCGAGAGTGGCTGGCCGGCGTACATGAGCCCGAGATCTTTAAAGAGTGTCGGCACGCCGAAAAACGGCGCTCGGGTGGAAGGGTCGTCAGTGCGCTTCGCATCGGCACGACTCGCTAACTCTCGCGCGTGTTCGAGCCACACGATGTTGACGGCATTGATCTTCGGGTTGTAGGTCTCGTAGCGCTCAATGGCAGCGTCGAGCAGTTCGAGTGCAGAAACTTTTTTCTCGCGCACGAGCCTGGCTTGGTCAAGCGCCGACATGAAGCGTGTATCACTTGCCAACTTCGATAACGCCACGGCTTACTAACCTAGTGAAGTCGTGGCTCCGCAGAACTCGTCGGGGCGCGTGGCTGTGCTTGAAGTTCTTCGCGCACCTTCGGTTGGTGCCTATATTTCTGCAAACGTGTTGCTGTATGTGGGTTTGTCGCTGCAGGTCACGACGCTCGCCAAACAGGTGTACGACATCACGCGTCGCGAGCTCGACCTCGGTTGGCTCGGCTTGGCAGAGTTCTTGCCGATTGCTCTGCTCGTGTTCGTGACTGGCACCGTGGCTGACCGCTACAACCGCAAACGCATCTCGCAAATGGCGATGGTCGGCGAGTTGGCGTCTGCCTTGTTGTTGGCTTGGTACGCATCGACCGAGCCGACGGGTGTGTTCCCGATCTTCATGATTGCAATTCTGTATGGCAGCTCGCGCGCGTTTTTGGCCCCATCGATGCGGCCAATCGCAGCGAACATCGCCCCCGAGGGTCGCCTGCCGCAGATGATTGCGTTGTATTCGACGGTGTGGACATCGGCGGGCATCATCGGGCCGGCTGCATCTGGGTTTCTCTATTCCGCGTCACCCGTGCTTGCGTATCTCGTGGGCTCGGCACTCATCATGTGTGCTCTCGCATCATTTTCGACCGTGCATGTGCCGCCGACCCGGCGTTCGGTCGACGGTGCAGGTGGCGGGTCGCACGGTGGCGCATCGAATGCTGGCGCCACTGGTGACCGGCCAACGTTGCGTAGTGCCGTCGAGGGGCTTCGGTATATTCGCCGAACGCCGATTCTTTTTGCGGCAATCGCACTCGATCTGTTTGCCGTGCTCTTTGGTGGTGCGGTCGCACTCTTGCCCGTGATCGCCGAAGAACGTCTTGGTGTGGGCAACATCGCATACGGATGGCTGCGTGCAGCTGCTGGTATCGGAGCAGGCAGCGTGGCGTTGCTCTTGGCGATTCGCCCGCTGCGTCGCCACGTTGGCAAGTGGTTGCTCGTTGCGGTCGGCGTGTTCGGTGCTGGCACCATCGTGCTCGGGCTCACGCGTACCTATTGGATTGCATTCGTTGCAATTCTCGTGATTCACGGCGCCGACATGGTGAGTGTCTTCGTGCGCGGCTCAATCGTGCCGCTCGTGACACCCGATGACAAACGCGGTCGCGTATCGGCGGTGGAGAACGTGTTCATCGGAGCCACGAATGAACTCGGTGCATTCGAGTCGGGTGTCGCCGCTGCTGCAATCGGAGTTCCGGCCACCGTGGTCGGTGGGGGAGTTTTCACGCTCGGCATCGTCGGCGTGTGGTGGGTAAAGTTCAAGCAGTTGCGCAACGTCGACCGATTCGAAGATCTGCAACC
>RFMM01000161.1 GCA_009927665.1 Actinomycetota bacterium | reverse complement strand
CTCACGCGGCGAAGCGTGACCTACTCTTGATGTCGTGACGACCCACGAGCGCCCGTTTGGCCGCAGCCTCGAAGATTTCGTGGTCGGCGACATTTACAAGCATTGGCCCGGCAAGACGATCACCGAAGCTGACGATCACCTGTTTTGCATGATCACGATGAATCACCATCCGTTGCACACCAACGATTGGTTCGCCGCCCGCAGCGTGCAGGGCCGCAATGTCGTGGTGGGCAATCTGGTGTATTCGGTGGTGCTCGGCATGAGCGTGCCCGACGTGAGCGGCTCGGCGATTGCGAATCTTGAAGTCGAAACTTTGCAACACAAGCACCCGACGTTTCACGGCGACACGATTCATGCTGAAACCCGCGTGTTGGCAGTCGCCGAATCGAAGTCGAAGCCAGATCGCGGCGTGGTCACGGTCGAGACGAAGGCGTTCAACCAAGACGGCAAGGAAGTCTGCTACTTCCGTCGTCGGGTGATGGTGTGGAAGCGCTCTGCGGCGCCGCAGCGAGAGCGACCCTACGACGGCCACGACGTCTGGGCGGAGTGAATGCAATAGTCGCACCGCTCCTTTCGTGGGGCGTGCCACAACTGCGCGATCTGCCGTGGCGCAACACGCGCGATCGCTGGGCGGTGTTGGTGAGTGAGGTGATGGCACAGCAAACACAGGTTGCTCGCGTCGTGCCCAAATGGCATCAGTTCATGCAACGTTGGCCCACACCCCGTGACTGCGCGCAGGCACCACTCGCCGATGTCTTGCGGTTGTGGTCGGGGCTCGGGTATCCGCGCCGGTGCCGCAACTTGCATCTCGCTGCTGGCGCCGTCGTTGAGCAGCACAACGGTGTGGTGCCGAGTGACCTCGCATCGCTGCTTTCGTTGCCCGGTGTCGGCCCGTACACCGCGCGTGCAGTGCTGGCGTTCGCTGATTCGGCTGACGTCGCAGTGGTTGACACCAACGTCGCACGCGTGCTCGCCCGAGTTGCCGGCAGGCCGCTCTCAGCGCGCGCCTCGCAAGAGCTGGCCGACGCAACACTGCCGACTGGTCGCGCATGGGAATGGAATCAAGTGATCATCGACTTCGGTGCGCAGATGTGCACGGCGCGAGCACCGCAGTGCCATGTGTGCCCGATTGCTGGTCAGTGTCGCACCTACGCCGCATCGGGCGATGGGTGGAATGTCGCAGCCGACCCAGCCCGTGCGACTGCGCTGACGAGCAAACCACAAGCTCGTTTTGACGGTTCAGATCGCCAAGCTCGCGGAAGGTTGCTGCGAGTGCTTGCCGAGCGAGGCGTGCGAGTTGGCGAAGTTGCGAAGGTGATGCGTCTCGGTGACGACACCTCGCGTGCCGCGCGCCTCGTGCAGTCGTTGGTGCGCGACGGGCTGGTGGTCGTCGACGGCGAGTGGTGTCGACTGCCGTAGCCGGGCGACTCGCCGCGCGTGGGCTCGCCGGGCCGCGCTACGCAGCGAGAAAGTCGACGATCAACTGGTTGACGCGCTGTGGCTGCTCGAGCTGCATGAAATGACCCGCATTCGCCACGAACTCATAGCGAATATGCGCCGGTGACATCGCCTGAGCAGCCGCAGCCACTTCGCGGCCGACGCAGCCGTCGTTGTCGCCGTGCAGATACAACAGCGGTTGCGACGGATACTCGCCACCCATGCGTTGTTGCAGCGCCGCGAGTTCGGGGTCACGTGCGCCGTCGCCGAGTGTCGCGCGGTAATAGCCGAGAGCAGCGGTGAGATGCTCCGGTGTGCGCAGTGCAGCCTTGACATGCTCTAGGTCTTCGCGTGCATCAAAGCCAGGCGACCACTGCGACCACAACATGTCGATGAACGCGAGGTCGTTTGCTGCGACCACATGGTTCGACAACCCGTGTTGAAAAAAGAACATGTACCAACTGCGTTGAATCTGCGCGAGGTTGCTGATGAAGGCAGCACCCAGCGCGGGGCCGGGTGGCACCGCCATGCTCACCACCTTTCGCCAGCGATCTGGTGCGTCGATCGCCGCACCGCACACCGTCGGCGCACCCCAGTCGTGCCCGATGATCACTGCACGTTCGTCGGCGCCGAGTGCTTCGTGTAATGCGTTGGCGTCACGGGCAAGCGCGGCTGTTTGATACACGCCAGAGGGCGGCACGCTGGTTGGCGCGTAGCCGCGCATAAACGGTGCTACCGCTCGGTAACCCTGGGCTGCCAGCGTGGGCAACAAGTGTCGCCACGTGTGCGGTGAATCAGGAAACCCATGCAGGCAGAGCGCAAGTGGACCCTCGCCGCACTCGAGATAGGTGACGTGCAACTCGCCTGCGTGAACGTCACCTGTCTTCATGTGTGCCGCCGGCAGGTTCATGAGCGTGCTCGCATGACGCAAACCTAGACCAAGCATCATCGCCGCGACCCTGTTGCGCGAGACCAAGGTCACCCATGTTCGTCGGGGTGGGGCAGGGCCGTGCGCTTTAGCGTTTCGCACGGTCATGTTGCGCGTCAGCTTTCACGGTGTTCGCGGCTCGACACCGTGCCACGGCGACGAAACGCATCATTACGGCGGCAACACCTCGTGTGTGTCGCTGTGTGCAGATGGTGAGACGCCAATCATCTTCGATCTCGGCACAGGTCTGCGCTATTTCGGCAAACAGTGCAACGGCAAGCCGTATTTTCATGCCGTGTGTCTGCTCACTCACCTGCACTACGACCACACGCTCGGTCTGCCGTTCTTCGAACCGTTGTTGCACAGCGACACGACATTTGAGATTTATGCTCCCCGCCAACCAGACGGTCGCAGCATCCATGAGCTGTTCATGGAAAAGATTCGCCCACCCATGTTTCCGGTGCCACTCGACCAGTTCGCCGCGCGCATCACATTCCACGAAGTTGGCGACGAAGACTTCACGATCGGCAACCTGCAGGTGCGCAGTCGCTATGTGCCGCACCTTGGGCCGACGCTCGGCTTTCGCGTGACCCACAACGACGTAAGCGTCACCTATCTCTCTGACCATCAGCAACCGCTTGGCGAATTCAGCATCACCGATGCCGCACGCGAACTCTGCGAGAACACTGATCTGCTCATTCACGATGCGCAGTTCACCAACGACGAGTTCGCCTTGAAGGCATCGTGGGGTCACTCGACCTCGACTACGCCCAATGGGTGGCAGAGTCGTGCGGCGCAAAACGGCTGGCGCTCTTTCACCACGACCCGTCGCGCACCGATGCATCGCTCTCTGCGCTGGCTGCCACGATGTTGCGCAACAGCCGTGTTCCCTCGTTTGCGGCTCGCGAAGGTGAAACTGTCGACGTCGTAACGTGTAGTGCGTGACGAACGCTGCCGATTCGCAGTTCGCAGACAAGGCTGAGTATCGACGAGTCTTCGGGCATCTGCCCACGGGTGTGGTGGTGATTACCGGTGTTGGTGCCGCAGGCGAGCCGTTGGGCATCACGATTGGCTCGTTTTCGTCGATCTCACTCGACCCACCCTTGGCGGGTTTTTTCATCGGTCGCCAGTCGCGAACGTGGCCGCTGATTGCCGCGGGCGCCAAGTTCTGCGCCAACGTGCTCGCCAGTTCACAAGCAGAGTGGTGCTGGCGCTTTGCCAAAGACTCGGTCGATGGTGCGCGGTTCGACGGTATTACCGCAGCCCGCTCAGCAAACGGTTCACCAGTGTTGCCGGGTGTCGTCGCAACGATTGACTGCTCGTTGCGCGAAACACGCACTCTGGGCGACCACGATCTTGTCGTCGGTGCCGTTACCGATGTGCGCGTTTTGAGCGATGGGGCAGCGATGGTGTTCTTCAAGGGCAAGACCGGTGATGCCCACATCACGGGCTGACGCGGCGTGACGCTTGCCAACGTTGCGGCGATCGTGGTCGGCGCAAGTTTTGTCTACGCAGGTGTGTCGAAGCTGTTGATGGGGCAAGAGTGGCCGCGGGCTGCCCTGCGACTCGGTGTGCCAAAGTGGTTGGCGTTGCTCGTAGCCGTCTTCGAAGTCGTGATCGGTCTCGGGGTGGTGGTGGGCGACGGGTTGCGCACGGGTTTCATCGTCGCGGCCGGTGCTTTGCTGATCGCATTCACCGCACTGCTGTTGTGGCATCTGCGTTCTGACTCGCCACCCCCGTGCGCGTGCTTTGGTGCTGGCACGCAGCGACCGATTGGTGTTCGCGACGTTGTGCGCAACGTCATGTTGTTCGTCTTGGTGGTGGCGGCACTCGGTTCGTAGCCTTACGGCATGCACGTGTGGATCGATCAAGACCTTTGCACCGGCGACGGGCTTTGCGTCGACCAGTGCCCTGAGGTGTTCACGCTGCTCGAAGACGGCATCGCCTATGTGGTGGAAAGTGGTGTCGTGCTGAACGACCCCGGCAGCTCAGGCAGCCTCGCCGCGGTGCCACCGAAGTTCATGGCTGCGGTCGTTCAGGCTGCCGACGTCTGCCCGGGCGAATGCATCTTCGTCGAGACTCGCGATGCAGACGAACAACTCACGTTCGTCGGTGGGGCAACCGCAATCTCGTGAAGATGACCTCATGGCGAGTGGTCGCCGCCAGCGCCACGCTCGTGGTCGGCCTCGGTGCGGTGCCGGCGGTCGGTGCCGAGTCGCGCGTCGATCTGCGTGTGCCGAGTCGCGGTGATGTTCAGAGCCCCAGCGATACCTACCAAGCAATTGAGCTGCTGAACACGATTCGCATCGAACGAGAACGACCGGCTGGGTATCGCCGCTCGTTGTTCAAACATTGGCTCGACATTGACGGCGACGGCTGCGACGCGCGCGAGCAGGTGTTGAAGCGTGACGCCACGGGGCTGCCGCAGGTGGATCCGTTCAATTGCTTCGTAGTCGAAGCCGATTGGGTGTCGCCCTATGACGGCAAGAAGACTTCTGACCGCAGCGAAGTTGACATCGATCACGTGGTTGCGCTGAAAGAAGCATGGGATTCTGGCGCGTGGGGCTGGACCGAATCGCAACGCACGGCGTATGCCAACGACACGTCCGACTCACGTTCGTTGCTTGCCGTGTCGTCGTCGAGCAACCGGTCAAAGAGCGACAACGATCCTTCGAACTGGTTGCCGCCACTGAAGTCGTATTGGTGCATTTACGTATCGAATTGGATCTCGGTGAAAGCCCGCTGGACTCTCGATGGACGAAAGCGAGTGGGGCCGCCTCAAGAACTTGCTTGAGGGTCAATGCGCCGGCACGACCGTGCGCGGATTCAGTGCTGCTCCTGGTGGGGTCACGGCGGTGACCACCACGCTGGCTCCGCAGACGTCTGTTGCGTCGTCGACGACGCGCGCGGTGACGGCGACCACGATTTCCACGGCGACAACGATTTCGACGGCGACGACGATCGCAACCTTGACCACACGAGCAGTAACGGCCACGACCGCCACGTCGGGTGCGTCGGGCGGCGCAACGACGACGGTGTCGGGCCAACCCACTGTGCGACCAGGGTCGTTCTGTGCGCCTGAAGGTGCTGTCGGCACGTACAACGGTCTGGCCTACGTGTGCTCAAAGACCGATGTGAACGGAAACGCGTATTCGGGTAATCGCGCTCGCTGGCGCCGCCAGACGTAAGCCGACCGCAGCGACTAACCTGAACGCACATGTCAAAAAAGACCAAGAAGCGCAAGGCGCGCATGCGCCGCTCGAAGGCGAATCACGGCAAGCGACCCAATATGGGTCGCCGCTAGTCGCCGACTTTCGCACTCACCACTCTGACTCGCGTCGTCGGCATCACGGTCGGCGGTGATTCCGCACCGTGGCGTCGACTTGGCATCGGCTGCACCCACACGAATGCCGACGTTGCGCACGCCGTGCTCGGCACAGGTGACGTTGTCGACGCAGGCTTCGCTGCAGTCGTGCTCACGATTGATGGTCGCTTCGCGCCAGGTCTGCATCACCTGACGGTGGCGCAGTGCCCGCAACCACTCGCGCAGATCGATGGCTTGGCGCTCGAGCACGTCGAGCTGGGTGGGGCCAGTTCTATGCCGACCATCGACGCTGCGCTGAGTGCTGCCTCGGTGCCGAGTTCCGCCGCAGCGCACGACAGTTTTCGCCTCGACGTGCGCGGTGTTGATCACGTCGTGGTGCTCGCCGACGATGTTGAGGCGACATGCGCGATGATCGCCCGCGATTCTGGGGCGCAATTGCGTCGCATGAAGCAAGGTGAGCGTGGCACTCAGGGCTTTCATCGCTGGGGAAGCGTGATTCTCGAAGTCGTCGAGCGACGTCTCGTCGACCCTGATGCGCCACGTGGTGTGTCGAGCTACTGGGGCTTCGTGCTGACGGTCAACAATCTCGACGAGGCGATCGCGCATGTGGGACCCGACGTGCTTGGCGCCGCGCGCCCCGCCGTGCAACCCGAGCGGCGCATCGCCACGGTGCGTCGCGCGGCGAATCTCGGCGTGCCGCTGGCGTTGATGACGCCGTAACTACCGTCACCACACAACCTCCGCTCGTCGGCGCACAACCTCGAACGCTCGTCGGCACGACTGCGAACCCTGGCTTGCGCCGCTAGTAGTCGTCGTCGACGTCGCGCGAGAGAAAAGCGATTCCCTCGGCGCACGAGGCATTGAGCGGACACCATCGGCAGTGCGCAGCCGGGCGTTTGGTGGGTTCGCGACCGTCAAGTTCGAGCGCCACGATGGTGCGAATGCCGTCAACGACGCGCCGCACCGCAGCCTGTAAGACGCCTTCTGACACTTCTTCGACATCGGCGCGAGCGGCCGCCAATGAATAGGTCGCCAATCGGCGGGGGGCCATGCCGCTACGCAAGGCCTCGACGAGAGCGTAGAAGCGCAGGTCTTCGCGATGCGAGGCGTGCAGCCCGCCACTCTTTACGTCGATGATCACCTTCTGATCGGCGGTGCCGAGCGTGAGGTCAGAACGTGTGCCGAGCACGATGGCGCCACCGAACATTTCGTATCGCGCTGCCGACTCGGTGACCGGCCGCCACGCAGGTTTGAGGCGTGGGAAGCATTCTTCGAATCGCGTGTACATGTCGACTACATAGCTGCGCAACTGCGCACGATCACCTTCGCTCAGCGAGGCGAGATAGTCGGCAATGTTGTGGTTCGAATCTGCCAGCCGGGCGATGGCTTCGTCGACGATGTCGGCGGGCACGGTGTCGCCGCGCCAGTGCACGCCGAGTTCAACGGCCTTGTGCAGCACGGTTCCTTTGGCGATGTTCGGATTCCACTCGAACGTGTCGCGCGCAGCCATATGTTGTGCTTCGCAGCCGTGCACCATGTTGAGTTTCTGTTTGCTTATCCAGAGGGCTTTCTCGGGTGTGTACCGCCCGGCCACATCGGCGAGCTCGTCGGTGATGCGAGTGCGTATCGAGTCGACGACACTGCGCGGCAGCGGCACCCAGTCGGGTGACTTGCCCAGTGCGTCGAGCACTGCTTGTTGCATCGGGTTGTAGTCAGGTTCAGGCGGAAGGATCGGTGTCGTCATTGCGTTCTCTCGCGTCGCGCAACCGTACCGCACCCCTGCGACATGATGATCGGTTCCCCATGCAGACCACGCACAACGACCTCAACGCCACCGAGTTCGCGACCGTCGCGCGCGTCTTGGCGCAGGCCGCAGTGGCACTCGACCTCGTCGCACCAGGGTTTCGTACCCCGCCGCGCATCGTCGGAGTCGATCGCACACTGCGACGATTCACGGCACCACACGCTGATTCAGCTGCACCTCACTCGGCTTCTGCACCACGAGATGGTGGTGTCGTCTCGGTGGTCATCAAGGGTCGGCCGCTCGCGGCAGTCGTCGCTGACATGATCGAAGGTGTGGTGGTACTCAACCAGCTGTCGCCAGCAGCATCGGCACACGCTCGGGCAGTGTTGTGGCGGGCGCTCGATGCGGCCAGCACCGCTCGCGACGTAGCCTGACCAAGAGCGAGCACCGTTCGCTCGCGCACT
>RFMM01000025.1 GCA_009927665.1 Actinomycetota bacterium | reverse complement strand
GATCCCCGTCGAGTGTCGCATCGGTAAGACCAGCTTCACCACATCGTTGTGGCCCAAGTCGGGCGAGTATTACCTTCCGCTCAAAGATGCCGTGCGCACGGCCGAGAAAATACGTCTCGGTTCGGTCGTCACCGTCGAGGTGAACCTGCGCCCACCGCGCTGAGTGTCACAACAACACAACCGTCATCGGCGTAGGCCGAGCCAAGTAGGCTGACAGGGCGGGCCAGCGTCGTCCCGGTGCTCACCAGTCGGTGGGTGCACCAGCAGCACGACCGTTTGCGAGACAGCCCCAATGCTTCACGACTTGCCGCCTGCGCGCGGGCTGTATGACCCGCGCTTCGAGCACGACTCGTGCGGCGTGTCGTTCGTGGTGCACGTAAAGGGCGTCGCCAGTCACCGCATCGTGCAAACCGGGCTCGGTGCGCTGTGCAGCATGGAGCACCGCGGTGCCACCGGCGCCGAGCCTGACACGGGTGACGGTGCGGGCATCTTGCTGCAGGTGCCCGACAAGTTCTTGCGCAAAGTGGCTAAGCGCGAGGGTCGTGCAGCGAGCAGCACGGGTGCCAATGGCGCCGCTGGCTTTGAGCTGCCGCCGAGTGGGGCCTATGCAGTGGGTCTTGCGTTTCTTCCGGCTGACACCAACCTCGCCGAGAAGGCTCGCGCCGCAATCACGCGCACGTTCGACGAAGAAGGTCTGCAGGTGCTCGGGTGGCGCGGCGTGCCCGTCGACCCATCGTGCTTGGGGGCGAGTGCCCGGCGTGTGATGCCGAGTTTCGACCACTGCTTCGTGGCGTCACGCACGGGTGAAACCGGCATCGCGCTCGATCGCAAACTCTTCGTCGCCCGCAAACGCACCGAACACGAGTTGCCCGAAGAGTTGCGCACGTACTTCCCCTCGTTGTCGTCGCGAACACTCGTATATAAAGGAATGCTCACCACGCCCGAACTGGGCATGTTCTTCGCCGATTTGTCAGACGAAGACATGGAATCTGCCTTGGTGCTCGTGCACAGTCGGTTTAGCACCAACACGTTTCCGTCGTGGCCGCTTGCGCACCCGTATCGCTACATCGCGCACAACGGCGAGATCAACACCGTGCAGGGCAACCGCAACTGGATGCGC
>RFMM01000026.1 GCA_009927665.1 Actinomycetota bacterium | reverse complement strand
GTCGCGACTCCTGAAAGATCATCGTGACAAAGCCCAGGAGTCTGTCACGAATACGACCATCACCTCACGTGTGAGGTGATCTTTAATGGACACAATCTCACCTCCCTACTACGACCGAAGGGTCAGAACTAGATTCTGACCATGCCCCAAGCACTTGGTGAGCGAGCGTGGGTTTTCGTCATGAAGAGCGATGCCGAACGATCTTGGGCAGCCAACCGGGGTTACGACGATCATGCCGGGATGTACTACTCGTACGACTCCAACGTCGGCAACTGCAAGCAGGTGTCCATTGGTGACCTCATCGTGGTTCGCGAAGACGACCACGTAGCGGGATGGGGCTTCATCGAGTACATAGAGGTCACGGAGAACTCCCCTAAAGAAATCACCCGTTGCCCCAACTGCAGAAAGACAAATTTCTCGCGGAGGAAGACGATCACCCCTGCCAACAAGTGCTCCGCGTGCGACTTCGAGTTTGAGGACCACCAAGCCCTCGTCACACACGAGACGGTCACCGCGTACCGCGCCTATTACGCGAACACATGGACCGAGGCAGCGCGACCTGTGCACCGCAAAGACTTAGAGATCATCATCAAGTCTCGCGACACGTTCAACGCAATTCGCCCACTCGACAGAGACAGGCTTCCGAGTTTTCTCGAGCGAATCTCGGGGCGAGATGTGGATCTTCGGGTCGATATCGACGACAATCAAGTCGAGGTCATTCTGGGTGGCCATGTGGAGTCCACCGTGCGACGCCGGCGCGGCCAACGCGAGTTTCGCTTTCGCATGATGGAGCGCTTCGGTGAGATCTGTGCTTTTTCTGGTGAACAGCCACCGCAAGTGCTCGAGGCTGCCCACATCAATTCATTTGCCGAGACCGGACGTCATGAACTCGATGGCGGCCTACTACTCCGTCGAGACTTTCACTCGCTGTTTGATGCTCACCTCATGACTGTGAACCCAACCTCGTGGAAGATCGAGGTAGCTCCGCGCCTGCGCTCCTACACGACCTACGGGCCCTTGGATGGTGTCGATCTCCGCATTCCCTCCAAGGCGCGACCAGCCCATGAACTCGTTCGCGAGCACTTTACGACTGCGCGCCGCGTGTTTGAGCACAACTAGATCGATGCGAATCCGAGCGATTCAGCTATCTGCCGTTGATGGAATTGATACTTCGATCTCCGGCCCACAGGTGCTCGCAGTTGGAGTTCTCGCCCTGCACCTCAAACCCGAAGACGGGGTCTTCTTCTATTCGACTGAGAACGACTACGCAACTTGTGACACAAGCGCAGCCGGCGACGTCATCTCCACCCACCCCGAACATGGTGCGGTGTCGATCGATCTGGTGCCGTTTTCTCACTCATTCGTCCCGAGTTCATCACAAGGCCGGAGCCATTGGCGACGAAAACCATTCCTGTGTCTGGACAAAGACAAGGCGTTGCTGTACGACATGCCGAATCTTCTCGCTACAGCTCTTCATCGTCCAGATATTGCGACCAGGCCTCTCCAGGACTGCGTGAAAGAAGTGTTCAGACCAGACCTTGAGCTGCCTACTCTCAGCCCTGTGAACGGTTACGTCTATCTGTTTGCCGGACCAGATTCGTACAAGATTGGCATGTCAGTAGACCCAGCCCGCAGACTGATCGAAGTTTCGCGCCAGGTTGGAGCTGACCTTGAGATCATCCACCAAGTGCCGTCGAACGACGCACTGCGGTCTGAGGTTCTGCTGCACCGCAAGTACGCACACGCGAGATTGCGCGGTGAGTGGTTCAATCTCACCCAAGATGAGGTTGAAGAGTTCCGACAAATGACAACGCTGAATCACTAATCGAGTATGCGAGTTGCGACCTGGAACGTCGAATGGGCAGATCCTGACACCCCACGAGGATCTCGGGCTCACGCAGTGCTGGAGTCACTGAACGCTTCAGTCATTGTTCTTACGGAAGGCTGCAGAGAACTACTACCACCAGGGAGCGCCATAGATGGGGGTACCGACTGGGGATACGTGCTTCCAGACACTCGACGCCGCAAAGTCATCCTCTGGTCATCGTTCCCGATCACTGAGCTGGAGATCCCACTCCCCTCCGAGATGCCTTCCGGACGACTTGCAGCTGGACGAATCGAGCACCCACGTTCTCCGATAAATGTGATCGCGGTATGCATACCCTGGCGCGATGCCCACGTGCGCACCGGCCGAAGAGATAGAACTCCGTGGGAAGACCACCTCGCCTTCATCCGGGGCCTTGAGAAATTCATCTCTGCGCTAGAAGCTCCCTTCGTTATCGCCGGTGACTTCAACCAGCGAATTCCAGCTGGAAACCAACCGAAGAATGTCGCAGCCGCATTGTCTGCAGCTCTTAAAGACCTGCAAGTAACCACAGCTATACCGCTCGAGCGACCGCTCATCGACCACATTGTTCTGTCGCAGGGCTCAAAATCTGCAGCCATTGAGATCATCCCTGACTCTGATGAATTCGGTCGGATTAGTGATCATCGAGGGGCAGTGGTGGAAGTAGAGCTCAGCTAGTCGCTCGTTTGACCTAGCACCCGCTTTGTCCTCAC
>RFMM01000242.1 GCA_009927665.1 Actinomycetota bacterium | reverse complement strand
TGGGGCGCGTTAGCGAGGCAGTTTTGGGAAGTACCACCGATGGTTTAGTCTCACCCCAGGAGGCTGAAGCCATGGTCATGTGGAACTTGGTGGCACACGGTGTGAAGTGGGCTGCACGGGGACTGGAAGCTTTCTCGCGAACCGATGCGGGTAAGAAGACAGCTGAGGTTTCATCGAAAGCTTTTCAGGCAGCGAAGGAGGCTTCGAAGGACGCCATCAACTCTTATAAGCAATCACGAAACGCATCAGCATCACGAATGGGTGCATCTAGACCAGGGGCGCGATGGCAAGGTGGGGAAACTGTGGTTACGTCAGATGGCAGAGTTGGATTAGTTGTTCGGTATCTCTCGGTTAATGAAATCGGGGGAGCAGCTTCCGACAATTCGCCTACCGAGCTCGTGTTGCTCGAGATGATGCAATATTCGAGTGAGCTTGATCGATATCTGTTCATTCATGAGAACTCGATACGGGCCGTCTGAAATGCCAAAGAGAGACCTCTCGCTCGGTTGGGGGTTGCTCGAGCAAATGGGAGTCCGGCGAGACGACCGATACGGTCCTGTAATGATTGGGCGAGAACTGCTGATTCGTTCATTCGCTATAAAGGATCGGTCCGAATGGTGCGCGGAATGCGGCGACGTTGGTCAACGCCGCGGCCACGACGTTCATGTGGGGAGTTTTGGACCCTTCGTCCACCGAGTATCCGATTGACGGGATTGAGTTCGGCAAAGCCGATGCGATGATGTGGTTTGGGATCAGCACGGCAATCTTGGTTCCACATAATGGTGTGCTCGATTCTGACGACATTCCATCTCGCCCCGACAGTCTTCGGTCGTCTGCTGATCCAGAAGCGTTAGAAGTCGCATCACGCAGGTTTGAACAACTTGGTGATCTCACAAAGGCCGGACGCTGCGCGGAAGAGTATGCAGAGGTACTCAAATGTGATGGTGAATCTGCGTCAAGTGGCAGACAGTTTGATCGTGCCGCGGCACTCTTTACGCGCGGAAATGAGTCAGCGCGGTCGTCCGCAGCCAAGCAGCGAGCGAGTGCAACCGACCACCCAGACTCGCCGTTCTTTCGAGTCCCAGCTGGTCCTAAGCAGTCAACAACAATTTGTGGCTCGCGGCAGTTTTTGGAACTCCGCAAGAAGTTAAGGCTGGGCTAGACGTGCGCACTAAGTGCCCAAACTGCCAGACGGTCAATGAGCTGCCACTTCCGATACTGCTGACTGTCTGCATTTGTGGCGCACTGATCAAAGGAAAGTTTGACGCTTCAGAACGACCAAGTGCGACTGCTACTCAGGCAGCTGATGTTGACCACTACACGGTGCTCGGTTTAACCAAGTCGGCATCGGATTCCGAAATTAAGGCCGCATATCGCCGACGAGTCAAGGAAACTCACCCTGATGTCGGGGGCGACGAGGAAGAATTCAAGCTCGTGCAGGCTGCCTACGAGGTGCTTGGATCCTCAGAGTCTCGCAAGCGATACGACTCTGGGGGATTCGTAAACGGCCCGCAACCCGGGGCTGTTCTGACTCCTGATTTCATTGGAATGAAAGTCACAGAAGCAGTTCGCCTCGCTACATCAAACAACCTTGCCGCACGGGTCGCGATCGTGGAAGTGGATGACCTCAGTCAGCTTCGTGGCCGAGTCATTGGGCAGATGCCTTACCCATCAGTTGAGGCCAGCTCTGGCATTGTCGGCTTGCTTGTCGCGGTCCCTCGAGCGTCAACACTTTGGCAGCGATTTCGCGTGGCCGCCACTGAGCTTGCAGCAGGCTTCTGGAGTGGGCTCAAGAGTTCAACCATCGGCAGTGGACCCAGGCCGGCAGAGCTTGGTCCAGCTAAGGGTATGCACAATGCGGGTGCGGTGGCAGGTGAGGTAGTGGGCACCGTTGCCGTTGGGGCAGTTGGTCTCGCAGTTGGAGCAATCAGCCTCGTCTTTCGGATTTATGTTGCATTCGGACTTCTCATCATGATTGGACTTTCGCTGTTGTTGGTCGCCTTGGCGCCACCGCTAGGCCTCATTTTTGGAGCTTTCACAGCTTGGCTCATTTACAAGGCATTTCAGAAATTCTCTGGAAAATCCAAGAAGGCCAGTCCCTAATGGCTGCTGTCCTAAAGCATGGCTGGCTGGGTCATCGAGAGAAGATGAAATACAACGGCAAAGTACTTCGAATGAAGGTGTATCGGCTTGGTGGATATGCGCCGATTAAAAAGAAGATCAAAATTCGTAATGAACAATTGATTCGACTGGCATTCGCCGAATCTGACCGTGCCGATGATCGTGCTTTGGCTGCGATCAAGGGAGAGAACGTCTCGTGGTGTCTCTATGTCACCGCTAGGAATCGATTTTCGGACACCACCAAGACATTCAAGTTTGTGATTGTAAGGAAGGGTCTCTTGATGCGCAAAGAAGACCGAAAGAGTATGGATGAAGCGCTCGAGTTCGCACGCGAAGTGGCAAAAGGTGTTGGCTTCGCCGAGATGCGTGGCGAAAACAATTCATACGTGTTTTCGCGCGAACAAAATCAAACCCAGGTGGCAGAAATCGTCAAACTTCTCGATGACGAATCTGAAATCGAAGCCGGAGATGAAGCTTTCGCTGACGACGAACCGGACGACGAGTAGCAAGTTTTCCTACGCAACCCCTGTCTCGGGTAGCTAATTTTCACTCTTGGTTACGCCCGCATTCGTTGCTCGACCCGAAAGACGCGACCGCCGACGAGCACCGCATATGCCCGTGGC
>RFMM01000131.1 GCA_009927665.1 Actinomycetota bacterium | reverse complement strand
GCCACGCGCTTGGCGTCGGCGCTCATGCGCGGCGACCGGCGTCGCGACTTAGCGGCCACGGGGCAGGGCCGCACGGCCCCCTCCGACTGAGCTTGCGCCTGAGGAGAAGCGCGACCCGGCGCGGCGTCCGTCGTGGTAGGCGTCGCCCGAGTCGTGATACCTGGTGGTGCGCCACACGAGGTTGGGTTCGATGCGCATCATCTCGTCTTCGGCGCGTTGGGCGCGGTCGCGCAACGCCAGCGCGGCCCCGGGTGTGCTGCGTTCGACGCTGCGGCGTTCGCTCGACAGTTTCGCCTCGATGCCGTCGGCAAAGCCGTGCCACCACGCGGTGCGAAAGCCGCGGTCGCCCCACGGCAAGAGGCGCAGCGCCATCATCTCGGCTGCGTGGAAGAGCGTCTCGAGGGCGTCGAGGTCGCGTTCGGTGCCGAGCGCGTAGCACGCCACGGTGCCGGTGTCTTCTTCTTCGTTGTTCGCGCGATAGCAGGCGCACGACAGCACCCACGCCATCCTCATGAACAGCGAGTGGCGCCGCACGCGGTAGGGCCCGACGGTTTCATAGCGGCGTCGCACGATCTGGTCGCTTGCGTTCGTCGCTGCGTCTGGTTGCTCGGCGAGCAGGCTGACGTCGAGGTCGTATTTCGCCATCAACCGGTAGGCCATCGCGAGGGCGGCCTCGGCCTCGGCTTGCGGTGTGCCGGGGTGATTCGCGCGGTCGAGCAGCGCCCGCACCTTGCGGGTGACATCGTCAGAGAGCACGTGAGGAGATTAGGTGGTGGGTGGCAGGGGGAGTTTGACCTGACGCTTTGACCGCACGACCACCTTCTTCCCTGATTTGCCGACCTTGATGAGTGCTTCCCAGGTGCCGTTGCGCAGCAGGGTCGCCTGAATGAATCCCTCGCGTGGTTCCCAGCCCGAGAAGTGGTCGCTTCGCTTGACGGCGCGCAGGGCCTGCAGTTGTTTCATGAGGTCGGGGTGGCTGAAGCGGGTGAACTTCCAGTGTGATGCCGACGTCAGGCCGCGTTGGTGGGCGATGAAGTGGCAGTGGTGCAGGTAGTCGGCAGTTCGTCGCGGGTGATCACCATGCCGCGGGGTGCGGTGGTGTCGGTGCGCACCAAGAGCCGGGGGTCGTCGGCGTCTCGCTCGAATCGGTCGGAGTGGTTCAAGCACACCGGGATGACCTCGACTTCTTCGCCGCGATTATCAAGACTCCGCCACAGCACGTCGGCCGCACCGCCACAGACGGTGCAGTGCCGGTTGCCGGTCATGCAAGGGGAACTGTCGCGTGTGACGAGCCGCCAGCCTTCATGCCAGCTCTGCTCCACGGTCTTAGATGGTCGACG
>RFMM01000027.1 GCA_009927665.1 Actinomycetota bacterium | reverse complement strand
ACCCGCGAATCGCTGCTCGCCACCGCCAACATCGGGGGCTCGAGCGTGCGTTCCCCATTTGCACACCTGGTGGCAGCGACTCGATGAGTTTCGACGAGGTGCTCGAACTGCTGCACCTGTCGGGGCGTTCGCTGCCGCACGCGGTGTTGATGATGATCCCGAAGCGTGGGAGAACCACGCCACCATGCCCGCCGACAAGCGTGCGTTCTACCGCTATCACTCGTCGCTGATGGAGCCGTGGGACGGCCCCGCCAGCGTCGCCTTCACCGACGGCACCGTCATCGGCGCGGTGCTCGACCGCAACGGTCTGCGCCCCAGTCGTTATTGGGTCACCGACGACGACCTCGTGATTGCTGCGAGCGAAGTGGGAGTCGTGAACGTCGCGCCTGAGCGCGTGGTGCGCAAGGGCCGCCTGCAACCTGGCCGCATGCTCTTGGTTGACACGTCGCTCGGCCGCATCGTCGATGATGAAGAAATCAAGCGTTCGCTCGCCGCGGCTGCGCCGTATGGCAGTGGCTGGCCGACGGCATGGTGTCGCTGCCCGAGTTGCCCGACCGCGAACACGTGGTGCACAGCCGCGAAAGCGTGTTGCGCCGACAGCAAGTGTTTGGCTACACGCACGAAGACATGAAGGTGATCATCGCGCCGATGGCCAAAGCAGGTGCCGAGCCGATTGGTTCGATGGGCACCGACACGCCGCTTGCGGTGTTGTCGGCGCGGCCGCGACTGCTCTTTGACTACTTCAAACAACTCTTTGCACAGGTGACCAACCCACCCCTCGACGCGATTCGTGAAGAAGTCGTCACGTCGGTTGGCTCGACGCTCGGGCCCGAAGCCAACCTGCTCGAAGTCGGGCCCGAGAACTGCCGGCAGTTGGTGTTGCCGTTTCCGATCATTGACAACGACGAACTCGCCAAGGTGATTCACATCAACGACGACGGCACCTTGCCGCACCTGCGCTCGGCGGTCGTGAGCGGTCTGTATCGCGTGGCCGACGGCGACTACGGCATGCGCACGGCGATCGACAACATTCGCAACCAGGTGAGCGACCTCATCGACGACGGTGCACGCATCATCGTGTTGAGCGACCGCAGCAGCGACTCGGTGTATGCGCCGATCCCTTCGTTGTTGTTGACCAGTGCGGTGCACCACCACCTGATTCGCGAACGCCAACGCACCAAGGTGGGCCTCGTCATCGAGTGTGGCGACGCGCGCGAAGTGCACCACATGGCGTTGCTCATCGGTTATGGCGCCGGTGCCATCAACCCGTATCTCGCGTTCGAGTCGATCGAAGACATGATCAACGCCGACGACGGCCGCGGCATGCACGGCCTCGGCGGCGTCGATGCGAAAAAGGCCGTGCGCAACTACATCAAAGCCGCTGGCAAGGGCGTGCTCAAGGTGATGAGCAAAATGGGCGTGTCGACCGTCGCGTCATACACCGGCGCGCAGATTTTCGAAGCCATCGGGCTGTCGACCGAGCTGGTCGATGAATATTTCACCGGCACCGTGTCGCGGCTCGACGGCATTGGTCTCGAGGTGATTGCTGCCGAGGTTGCCGCACGTCACGCTGCCGCGCACCCCGCCCGACCCGACCAGCGAGCGCACCGCAAACTCGACCTCGGTGGCGAATACCAGTGGCGTCGCGAAGGTGAGCATCATCTCTTCAACCCCGAGACCGTGTATCGCCTGCAGCATGCGACGCGTGCGGGGCGCTATGACCTGTTCAAGAAATACACCGAGTCGGTCGACGACCAAAGCCGTGTGCTTGCCACGCTGCGTGGGCTGTTTGAGTTGAAGCCCGCTGCCGTGCCGGTGCCGATCGACGAAGTCGAACCCGTCAGCGAGATCGTCAAGCGATTCTCGACCGGGGCGATGAGCTACGGCTCGATTTCTGCCGAGGCGCACGAAACCTTGGCGGTGGCGATGAACCGCATCGGCGGCAAGAGCAACACCGGCGAGGGTGGCGAAGACGCCGAGCGATACGTGCCGCTAGCGAACGGCGACTCGAAGCGCTCGGCCATCAAGCAAGTGGCGTCGGGGCGTTTCGGTGTGACGAGCGAATACTTGGTGAACGCCGACGATCTGCAGATCAAGATGGCGCAAGGTGCCAAGCCGGGCGAGGGTGGCCAGCTGCCGGCACACAAGGTATACCCGTGGATTGCCAAGACCCGCCACAGCACACCCGGCGTCGGGCTCATTTCGCCGCCGCCGCACCACGACATCTATTCG
>RFMM01000231.1 GCA_009927665.1 Actinomycetota bacterium | reverse complement strand
AAAGCGCACTTCGTTGAGCACCAACGCCCGCACGTTGCCGTCAGCGTCGCCGAGGAATTCCTCGGTGTTCACGCTGAACACGCGCTCGCCGCCCTCTTCGTGGGCCGATGAGGTGCGATACACGAGGCTCCACTGCGGCCACGGGTTGTCGCCGGCGCGCACCTCGGGCGGGCGCGGCATGATCTCGAGTTGCGTCACCGACGCTGCACCCTGCGGTGTGCGGTGCCGAGACAATCGGCCCCGGTGTCACCACCGCCGATGATGATTACGTGCTTGCCGTTGGCATCAATTGACGGCGCGGTGAAGTCGCCTTCTTGCACTTTGTTGGCGATTGGCAGATATTCCATCGCTTGATAGATGCCGCGCAGTTCACGCCCCGGCACCGGTAAGTCGCGCCACGCGGTTGCACCGCAGGCGAGCACGATGGCGTCGTGCGTGGCACGCAACACTTCGACATCGACGTTGCCACCGACGATGGCGTTGGTGCGAAACTCGGTGCCCTCGGCCTGCATTTGTTCGATGCGACGGTCGATGTGGCGCTTTTCCATTTTGAATTCGGGAATGCCATAGCGCAGCAACCCGCCGATGCGATCGGTGCGCTCGAGCACCACCACTTCGTGGCCCGCACGAGTGAGTTGTTGCGCGGCGGCGAGCCCGGCCGGGCCCGAGCCAATCACCGCGACACGACGCCCGGTGCGCACGCTCGGCACGTGTGGTGTGACCCAACCTTCACGCCACGCGCGGTCGATGATCTCAACCTCGACCTGCTTGATGGTGACGGGGTCTTGGTTGACGCCGAGCACGCACGCCGACTCACACGGCGCCGGGCAGAGTCGCCCGGTGAATTCGGGGAAGTTGTTGGTCGCATGCAACCGGTCGATCGCTTCACGCCAGTGGTCTCGGTAGACGAGATCGTTCCAATCAGGAATCAGGTTGCCGAGCGGGCAGCCGTTGTTGCAGAACGGAATTCCGCAATCCATGCAGCGGCCGGCTTGTTGTTGCAGCAACTTTTCATCGAATGGCTCATACACCTCGCGCCAGTCGGCGACGCGCACGGGGATGGGCCGGCGCTTGGGCGTCGTGCGCCCCCACTTGAGAAAGCCCGATGCTTCACCCATGGCGCACCTCGCGCTTCACGCGCAGGAGAATTGCGGAGGAGTTAGACATGCACGCTCTCCATGATTTTTTGCGCGGTTGCTGCGTCGTCGAGCCCGGCACGTTGCGCGTCGGCCATCACTCGCAACACTCGCGCGTAGTCGCGCGGCATCACTTTGCGAAACGGCGATGCGCCCACGCCAGCTGCGAGCACGCGCTGTGCGACGACCGAGCCGGTGAGGTCGGCGTGCTTCTGCAACGTGACCGTAAGCCACTCGACGTCGTCGGCATCGAGGTCGACCACGTCGACGAGTTCGGTGTTGACGCGCGAGGCGAACGTGCCGTCGGCGTCGAGCACATAGGCGATGCCGCCCGACATGCCCGCTGCGAAATTGCGACCGGTCGCACCGAGCACCACCACTCGCCCACCGGTCATGTATTCGCACCCGTGGTCGCCGACCCCTTCGACTACCGCGGTGGCACCCGAGTTGCGCACGCAGAACCGCTCGCCCACCACGCCGCGCAGATAGATCTCGCCGCTCGTGGCGCCGTAGCCGATCACGTTGCCAGCGATCACGTTGTGTTCGGCGGCGAACTTCGCATCGCGGTCGGGCCGCACGATGATGCGCCCACCCGACAAGCCCTTGCCGAGATAGTCGTTGCTGTCGCCTTCGAGATGCATGGTGATGCCGCGCGGCACGAACGCGCCGAACGACTGGCCCGCCGACCCGCGAAATCGCAGCGTGATGGTGTCGTCGGCCAACCCCGCACCACCCCATGTGCGCGTCAAGCGACTGCCGAGCATCGTGCCGACCGATCGATTGACGTTTGAAATCGCCGATGAAAACTCGACGCGACGACCGTCTTCGAGCGCTGGAGCGCACTCAGCGATCAAGCGATTGTCGAGTGCGTCAGCCAACCCGTGGTCTTGTGCCACCGATTGGTGCAGCGTCGAGCCATAGGGGTTGTCGGCGACGGCAAGCAGACGCGAGATGTCGAGGCCGCTCGCCTTCCAGTGGTCGACAGCGACGCGCGGGTCGATGCGCTCGACGTGCCCGACGGCTTCGGCGAGCGTGCGATAGCCGAGCAGCGACAGATATTCGCGCACTTCTTGGGCGATGTATTCGAAGAAGTTGACGACGAACTCGGGCTCGCCGCTAAAGCGCTTGCGCAACTCTGGGTTCTGCGTGGCGATACCCACCGGGCAGGTGTCGAGATGGCAGACGCGCATCATGATGCAACCGCTCACTACGAGCGGCGCGGTGGCAAAGCCAAACTCTTCAGCACCAAGCAAGGCGGCGACGATCACGTCGCGACCAGTCTTCATCTGCCCGTCGGTTTGCACGACGATGCGGTCGCGCAGGCCGTTGAGCAACAACGTCTGCTGGGTCTCGGCCAGGCCAAGTTCCCACGGGGCACCCGCGTGTTTCAGCGAGGTGAGCGGCGACGCACCCGTGCCACCGTCGTGACCGCTAATCAAGACCACGTCGGCTTTCGCCTTGCTCACACCGGCGGCGACAGTGCCGACACCCACTTCGGCGACGAGTTTCACGTGCACGCGCGCCTCGGGGTTCGAGTTCTTCAG
>RFMM01000028.1 GCA_009927665.1 Actinomycetota bacterium | reverse complement strand
GCCAGGCAAGTTCGTGCCGGTGCCTGGCACCCGCCGTGAGCTGCCTGCCGACCTCGTGTTGCTCGCACTCGGTTTCGTTGGCCCCGAAAAGGGTTCGTGGCTCGAACAACTTGGCGTCGCGCTCGATGCGCGCGGCAACGTGGCGCGCACCGACGACTATCGCACGAACGTCGACGCAGTCTTCGTCGCCGGCGACATGGGCCGCGGCCAAAGCCTGATCGTGTGGGCGATTGCCGAGGGTCGCGCGGCCGCCGCGGCGGTTGATGCGTATCTCATGGGCTCAACGTCGCTGCCGTCACCAATCGCAGCATCGGCGCGCCCGCTCGCCTAGTGGCGCACGCCACCGTCACCCAGCATCGCGCCACTCGCGCGTAAACTCGTCGCAATGCGTTCGCGATGGTTGTTGCTGGCGCTCGTGCTCACCTCGTGCGGTGTCGACGCTGCCGGTTCAGCGACCACGATCGTGCCAATCGGCCCCACCGACTTCGCAACGATTCCGCCCGCAGTCACCACCATCGCACCAGTCGTCACCACGCTGCCGCCAGGCGCCGTCGGCGTCGAACAGATCTATGTAGTGCAGGCTGGCGACTCGCCAATTTTGGTCGCCAACTTGTTCGGCATCTCGGTCGAGCAGTTGTTGTCGTGGAATGGCCTGCTGTCGACCTCGCAGTTTCCGTATCCGGGGCGGCAGTTGAAGATTCCGCCCAGTGCATCGAAGACCGTCAACCAAACCGAGCAGACCGTGGTGGCCAACCCCGTCGGCAAGCCTGGCTGCGGCGATAGACCCGCGGGAACCTATGAAGTGCAGGCGGGCGATTCGTTCTCGGCGATTCGCACCAAGTTCTGCGTGTCAACCAACGCGCTGCTCGCCGCGAATCAGTGGGCGAGCGTTGACGTGTTTTTGTTCCCCGGCAAAAAGATCAACATTCCGCCCGCCGGCACCTGAGCCGCGACTAGCGCTTGGTGGTGCGGAACTTCGCGCGACGTTCGTGACGCTCGAGCGCGAGCGTGATGAGTTCGTCGAGCAACGCGGGATACGAAAGCCCCGTCGCCTGCCACAACTTCGGATACATCGAAATCGGCGTAAACCCCGGGATGGTGTTGATCTCGTTGCACAGAAACCCGCGACCCTTACTGCCGTCGGCGCGCTTCTCTTCGTAGAAAAAGTCGACGCGCGCCATGCCCTCGGCGCGAACGGCGTTGAACACGCGAATCGCCATCGCGCGCACGGCGGTTGAGTCGGCATCGCTGAGCGGGGCGGGCACCAGCAGTTGTGCGCCGCCACCTTCGTATTTGTCTTCATAGTCGTAAAACTCTCGACCAGGGATGATTTCGCCGGCCACCGACGCGCGCGGTTGGTGATTGCCAAGTACTGAGACTTCAATCTCGCGACCCGTGACCGCTTCTTCAAACAGCACCCACTCGTCGTAGACGAGGGCGGCGCGAACCGCGGCGTCAAGTTCGTTGCGCGACTTCACTTTTACGACGCCGACCGACGAGCCCATGTTGGCTGGCTTCACGAAGAGCGGCAGCCCGAGTTGCGCAACGACGTGGTCGAGGCGTGCCGTAGGGGTGCTGTCGGCGCGATCGGCGCTGCCGGCGCCTGTCAACTCGTCTTCGCGCAGTGCGACGAACTTCGGTTGCGCGATGCCTTCGGCGGCGAGCACGCGCTTGGTGGTGGCTTTGTCCATCGACACCGCACTGCCGAGCACACCGGCGCCCACATAGGCGACGTGGGCGAGTTCGAGAAGGCCTTGCATCGTGCCGTCTTCGCCCATCGGACCATGCAAGAGGGGGAGCACCACGGTGTTCGCCGCGCCCGCGATCACTTCACCCAACGACGATGG
>RFMM01000076.1 GCA_009927665.1 Actinomycetota bacterium | reverse complement strand
TACATACCCAGCCCAGGCGACGAGGTTTACTGCACCTTCGCCATCACCGAGTTCGTCGAGCATTGCTCCGCTGTCGTCGCCCCCGCCGCACGCTCCGAGCGTGACGGCACCGAGCAGCGCTACTGCTAGTGCACCTACTTTTTTCATTTGCCCCCCTTTAGTGGACACCTTGAAGTTACGAATCGCTCACCTCGAACACTGCACTTGAATCCCACGTCAACACGACTACTTGGTCACGCGACGCGATCTGAGTTGTGTACTTGGCACGCTTGCTACGACATTACCCCCTGCGACGAGTCGGCAGGCGAGGCGAATTTCAGCCCCTAGATACTGCGAGTCCACCACTCGGGCGACATGACCCTCGCTCGAGCCCTCGGGCAACACACGCACGCGCTCGGGTCGCAGAGTGTGCACTGCGCGGCGACCAAACAGGCGCAGCGACGTTTCTTCGTCGAACAGATTCGCCACACCAACGAACCCGGCCACGAATGCCGTTGCTGGCCGTTCGTACAACTCGCGCGGAGATCCGACCTGTTCGAGACGACCCGCGTTGAAAACCGCGATACGGTCACTCATCGACAGAGCCTCGCCCTGATCGTGTGTGACGTATACAAAAGTGATGTTCAACGTGCGTTGCAGCGCTTTGAGCTCGGTTTGCATCTCTTCGCGCAGTTTTAGATCAAGCGCACCGAGCGGCTCATCGAGCAACAACACCTTCGGGCGGTTAACGATTGCTCGGGCGAGTGCAACTCGCTGGCGTTGGCCCCCCGAGAGTTGCGCGGGCATGCGTTCGGCCAATTGTGTGAGCCGAACCATGCGCAACGCTTCGTCGCGACGATGGGCGCGCTCGGCTTTGTCAACCTTGCGCACGCGCATGCCGTATTCCACATTGTCGGCCACGGTCATGTGAGGGAACAGCGCGTAGTCCTGAAACACCGTGTTGACGTCGCGCTTGAATGCCGGTTCGTTCGACACGTCGCTGCCGTTGAGCAGAATCTCGCCGCTCGTCGGCAACTCAAAGCCGGCGATCATGCGCAGCACGGTGGTTTTGCCCGAACCTGACGGGCCGAGCAGTGTGAGAAATTCTCCATCGGCAATGTCGAGTGATATGTCGGCAACGGCGACGACGTCACCGAACTGTTTCGAGACGTGTCGCAAAGAAATTGACGAGGCGTTCGACATCATGCCTCGCTGCGCCCGCGTCAGCCCAATGCGACGAGCGGCTCGACGTAGTTGATGCCGAGGGCTTCGGCGCTTGGCTTGTTCGTCAACTTGCCGCCGATTGTGTTCACACCGAGTGCCATCGCCGGGTCGGCGTGCGCCGCACCTCGAGCACCGTGCACCGCGAGCGACAGTTGATAGGGAAGCGTCGCGTTGGTCAGCGCGTAGGTGCTGGTGTTGGGCACGGCGCCCGGCATGTTGCCCACGGCGTAATGCAGCACACCGTGCATTTCGTACACGGGCTCGGTGTGAGTTGTTTCGCGCATCGTCTCGACACAGCCACCCTGGTCGATCGCAACATCGACGATGACCGAACCCTTCTTCATCGACTTGACCATGTCTTCGGTGACCACAATCGGCGCACGTGCACCAGCGATGAGCACCGCGCCGATCACCAGGTCGGCTTCGGCGATGGTGCGTTCAATGGCACCACGATTCGACGCAAGTGTCGTGATGCGGCCCTGATGAATCTGGTCGACGAAACGCAGACGATCTAAGTTCTTGTCGAGAATCGTGACCTCGGCTTCCATGCCGGCGGCGATGCGGGCTGCGTTCCACCCCACGTTGCCCGCGCCAATCACCATCACCTTGGCGGGCCGCACGCCTGGCGCACCACCCATCAATACACCTCGACCGCCCTTTGGTCGCTGCAGGTAGTACGCGCCGGCCTGAGTGGCGAGGCGACCGGCAATCTCGCTCATCGGTGCAAGCAGTGGCAGCGACTTATCGGCGAGCTGCACCGTTTCGTACGCCACGCCGGTGGTGCCGTGGTCGATGAGCGCCTTCGCCACTTTCGGATACGCCGCGAGATGCAGATAGGTGAACAGTGTGAGATCTTTGCGCAAGAAGCCGAACTCTTTTTCGGTCGGCTCTTTGACCTTCACCACCATGCTCTTGGCCCACGCATCAGCGGCAGTGGGCACGATGGTGGCACCGGCGGCAACGTAGGCCGAATCTGCAATCGACGCCGCGTCGCCTGCATGTGTCTCGACGAACACCTCGATGCCGAGCCGCTCGAACTCGCGCACACCGTCAGGGGTGAGAGCGACGCGACCCTCGAGGGTCTTGGTCTCTTTCGGCACGCCGAGGGTGGGGTGAGCAGGCTTCGAGGTCGCCGCCATGACGCCACAGTTCTAGCGCATCGGCACTGCGGTGCGGCTGAGGGCGCACGCGCCGCATGCGCGCCACACCGCGTACGCGCCGCTCACTCTGGCGCGCCGTGCTAGAAAAACTTCATGAAAACGTTCCGCAACTTCATCGAGGGCAAGCATGTTGACGCCGCCAACGGCGAGACCCTCGACATCATCAACCCCGCCACCGGCAAGGTCTATGCCACCTCGCCCAACAGCAAGCAAGCCGACATCGACGCCGCGATGAACGCCGCGCAACGCGGCTTTGACGTGTGGAAAGAATCGACCCCGAGCGAGCGCTCGCTTGCACTCTTCCGCATCGCCGACGCAATCGAAGCCCGTAAAGACGAGTTCATCGCGATGGAAGTCGAAAACTGCGGCAAGCCCGTCGCGATCACGACGTCGGAAGAGATTCCGCCCATGGTCGACCAGATTCGTTTCTTCGCGGGTGCGGCGCGCATGCTCGAAGGCAAGAGCGCCGGTGAATACATGAAGGGGTTCACGTCGATGATTCGTCGCGAGCCTGTCGGCGTGTGCGCGCAGGTGGCACCGTGGAACTACCCGATGATGATGGCCGTCTGGAAGTTCGCACCGGCCATCGCTGCGGGCAACAGCATCGTGCTGAAGCCGAGCGACACGACACCGGCAACCACCACGCTGCTCGCCGAGATTGCGGCAGAGTTCTTGCCGGCGGGTGTGTTCAACGTGGTGTGCGGTGACCGCGACACGGGCCGCGCGATGGTGTCGCACCCGACACCGTCGATGGTGTCGGTGACTGGTTCGGTGCGCGCCGGTATGGAAGTCGCCGAGGCGGCTTCGAAGTCGCTCAAGCGCGTGCACCTCGAACTCGGCGGCAAGGCACCCGTCGTGGTGTTCGACGACGCCGACCTCGCTGCTGCAGCCGCGCAGATCTCGATGACCGGCTATTTCAACGCCGGCCAAGACTGCACGGCGGCAACTCGTGTGATCGTCGGGCCGAAGGTGTACGGCGACTTCGTCGAAGCACTCGCTGAAGCAGCCAAAGGCACCAAGACCGGAGCGCCAAACGACGACGTGCTTTACGGCGCGTTGAACAATGCGAATCAGTTGGCGCGCGTGAACGGCTTCATCGAGAAAGCACCGAAGCACGCTCGAGTCGTGGCAGGCGGCAACAAGATCGGCAGCGACGGCTACTTCTTCGAGCCGACGGTCGTCGCCGACCTGAAGCAGAACGATGACATGATTCAGCAAGAGATCTTCGGCCCGGTCATCACCGTGCAGAAGTTCAGCGACGAAGCCGAAGCCGTCAAATGGGCGAATGGGGTCGAATATGGTCTCGCGTCATCGGTGTGGACCCGCGACTTCGGCAAGGCCATGCGCATGGCCAAGGCGCTCGACTTCGGTTGTGTGTGGATCAACACGCATATCCCCGTGGTGGCCGAGATGCCCCATGGTGGCTACAAGAAGTCGGGCTACGGCAAAGACCTGTCGGCCTACGCGCTCGACGACTACACCCGCATCAAGCACGTGATGGCGAACATCAACATCTAATGACTAGCGTTGCGCAGTCGAGGGGGCGATAGTCGGCGGTGAGTGGCGAGCGTGGCTCAGTTGAACTCAATGACGTAACCAAGCGTTACGGCGACGTCATCGCCGTCGACAAAATCAACCTCGAGATTCACGCCGGCGAGTTTCTCTCGCTGCTAGGGCCGAGTGGTTGCGGCAAGACCACAACACTGCGCATGCTCGCGGGCTTCGAGCAGCCCGACGAGGGGTTCATACGTATCTCTGGTCAATTCGTGCAGGGCGTGCCGCCCTACAAGCGCGATGTCAACACCGTCTTTCAGCACTACGCGCTCTTCCCGCACATGACCGTGGCAGAAAACGTCGCTTACGGTTTGCGGCAAAAGGGTGTCGCAAAATCTGAGATCGCCACGCGCGTCACCGAAGCGCTCGACATGGTGCAGATGACCAAGCTCGCCGAGCGCCGCCCGCGACAAATGTCGGGCGGTCAACAGCAGCGCGTCGCGGTCGCACGCGCACTCGTCAATCGCCCGAGCATCTTGCTGCTCGACGAGCCACTTGGTGCGCTCGACCGCAAGTTGCGCGAAGAGATGCAGATTGAACTCAAATTGCTGCAAACACGACTCGGAATTACGTTCGTGTTCGTCACGCACGATCAAGAAGAAGCCATGTCGATGAGCGACCGCATCGCGATCATGCTCAACGGTCACGTCGAGCAACTCGCCGACCCCGAAACGGTCTACGAGCATCCGACCACAGCCTTCGTCGCCGGCTTCGTCGGGCGCAACAACTTCTGGCAGGGCGTCGCCACCGAACACGGCTCGCAAGCCGACGACGGCACGATCTTTGTCGCCAGTCGCCCCGAAGAAGACGTGCCCAACGGCGAACCGGCGCTCTCGGCTGTGCGACCTGAGTGCATCAACCTGAGCGCCAAACAGCCGGCCCAACCCGAAAACTCGACACAAGCCACCGTGGCGGGCGTGTCGTATTTCGGCGACGTGCTGCAATATGTCGTGCGAACCCGCACAAAAGACCTACTTGTCTTGGTGCCGCGCACCAACCCCGAGCGTTTTCAGCTCGACGACTCGGTGTGGTGCTCATGGGCAGCCGAAGACGTGTACCTCTTCTCTGCC
>RFMM01000221.1 GCA_009927665.1 Actinomycetota bacterium | reverse complement strand
GCATAGCCCTCAATGGGGGGCGGCACTATCAAAGGCATCTCGCCGCATTAGGTGATACGTACATAGATCAAGGTGTGGTGTCAGGCCAAGCTTCTTCCATGCGGCAATGACGGCAGTATTACCAATCTGAGTGGAGATGTACAGATCGCGAATATCGGTCTCGTGGGCGAGATGCGCACGCGCACTCTGCATCAGCGTGCTGTAAACACCTCCACGTTGGGCGTCGGGGCGCACAGCATTGAGCGCGACCTCGGCAAGTGCGTGTGGCTCATCGACGATCAGCAGGACGAAACCCAACGCTTGACCCGTCGTATGATCACGGGCTATGAGCGCGACAGATTGCGAGTCTTGCATCAAACCCGCAGCCCACTGTTGGTATGCGCTCAAGGTAACGCCCGATGAAAGTCGTGAGTTCATCGAGTAGTGGTTCTTATACTCCTGAAATGACTTCGTCAGTATCTCGTCGATCTCTCTCCACGCGCCACCATGCTCGATTGACAATCCGCTCCGTTCTTGGTTGTCATTCTCGGAGTTTGCTAGCGCCCAGTGGTAATAGCAGAGAGTGTCTGCATGCAAACTCTCAAAGGCGCGGAGCGCCCGCAACTCCTGAAAGAGACTGTCTCTAGTCGACTCTGCGCGCAGGATTATCAACGCACTCGAAGACTCGCGTACTAATGCGATGACTGCATCATCAGAGTGCGACTGCCCAACCGGAACCAGAAGCCTTGCGACGCTGAAACCAAACCGGCGCGACTCGGTCTCGGAGTGTTGAAGAGTCAATACGCCACCTGCAGCGAAATCCTGAATCACATGTGCAAGCCTATGAATCTGGCGATAGTGCCGAGCGGTTCGTACACTAATTGATGTGTCAATCGCTGTGTCGGTGGTCGTCCCGACATTCCGCTCCCCGGCTACTCTCCCCCTACTTGTCGAGCGAATCATCAAGTGTGGTTGGTTCACCCATCAATCGGAGCTCGTCATCGTTGACGACGGCAACGATGACGACACCTGGCTGGTGATTCTCGGGCTCGCCGAGCGCAACACTCAAGTGCGTGGCCTGCGGCTGGGACGCAACTTTGGGCAACATGCTGCGCTACTCGCTGGTGTTCGAGAGGCACGAAATCGAATCATCGTCACGCTCGATGACGACCTCCAGAATCCCCCCGAAGAAGTGCCGAAGATGCTCGCTGCACTGACCAATGAGTTTGACGTGGTGTATGGCTTGCCTGCACGCCGACGCCAATCGCCGTGGCGCAACTTCGCCTCGATGGGTTCAAAGCGGTTCATGCGTCATGCCCTCGGCTTTCTGCATGCCACCGATATCTCGGCATTCCGTGTGTTTCGCACGAGACTGCGTCAGTCGTTTGACGGCGATCTTGGCCCTGGAGTATCACTGGATGCCTTGTTGAACTGGTCGACGACCCGCTTCACCTCGGTTGAAGTCGAGCACGAGGAACGCCAGCAGGGTCGTTCGAACTACGGATTCGGGAAGCTCGTGCGCTTCATGCTCGACACTGCGACCGGCTATAGCACGGTGCCTCTCAAGTTTGCGACCGGCCTAGGTCTGCTGACAATTGCCTTGAGCATCGGGGTTCTCATCTATGTGACTGTTCGCCCGCTCATGACTGGCGAGTCTGTTCCGGGGTTTCCATTTCTCGCATCAACCATTGCAATCTTTTCTGGCACGCAGTTGCTCGTATTGGGAATTCTTGGTCAGTACATCGGCCGCATGCACTTTCGTGTGATGGCCAAACCCACCTACACCATTTCCGAGAGCACGAGCCGCCTCCCGGAATGAGTAGCACCGAGATTCGATTCAATCGTCCCGACATCTCGGAGTCTGACCGCGCATTCCTTGCCGAGGCCATCGCCGGTGGCCACAGCTCCGGCAATGGAGTCTTTACGCGGAGGACCGAGGCGGCACTTCAACAGTCGCTCGGCA
>RFMM01000031.1 GCA_009927665.1 Actinomycetota bacterium | reverse complement strand
GTTCGGCTGGACACTCGATGACTTTCAGTGGATCACCGTCAACTCGGTGAAGAGCGCCTTCGCCCACTTCGAAGATCGCCTCAGAATCATCAATGAAGTCGTGAAGCCGCGATACGCTGCGTTGCGCACGAACTAGCGTCGCGGGGATGAGCAGTCGTCAGTCTACAAACACTGACGGTTTGCATTCGCGATACTTTAGCAGTGCCAATAGTCCTCACCTACAAATCTGTCTGGAATGTTCGGATTTCAGACCTGTAAGTAGAGGAACAAAGTGGTAGTTCCTTGCAACACCTGACACTCACCCTCGCTATTGCTTTGCCAACTCTTTTTGGCTGGATAGTTGTCAGAAGACTGCACCCATCTCTCTCGCAGTTGCGCTGTCTCGGACTTGCTATTCCGATCGGCGGTGCCACCTTTGCATTGCTAGGACTAAGCATGGTCGTGCTAGGGGTTAACCCGTGGTGGTCACAATTGACTGTTCTGGGACTCGCCATCATCCTGATTTTGACAAGGCCCCTCGACAGACGCACATACCAAGACCAGTTGAATAGTCCACGAACCTCGACTGCGCTTAGTTCCTTCGGCTTCGGGGCAGTCGCGGTAGGTACAAAGTCTGTCTTGACGCTCGCAGTGGGAGTCGCAGTCATTGCGGGATCGCTCCTACTGCACGGACGACCTTCTGAAGTCAAGAGATTGCGATCGGCATGGCTGTATCTCGCGATTCCCGTATTCTTATCTGTTCTAGGGATAACCACCTCGAAGCTTGGCCTGCCACAGGCGGACAGTAATGACGCCCCGTTCTTTGAAGCCCTTGGAGCAACGCTGGCCTATTGGGGAGGGAGCTCACATCCCGGAATACTTGGCGGCGACATCTGGGGCTATCACTTCCTTGCATATCTCTGGTCTGGACTACTGAGCCGGGTCAGTGACGCTGAGCCATATACAGCTCTGAACTTGTACCTTCCGTTTCTGCAGGGCTTCTCTGTTGCGCTTCTTCTTTTAGACGAACGTACTCAGTCACGCCGAACCAGATTTCTCAACACAGTTCTTGTATTTCTGATAATCCTCAGTTTCAGAGAGACCTCCTTTACGAGCCTTGATCTTTCCAATTGGGCACTCATTGGGTTCATCTTCATCCATATCTCGTCGGGTTCAGCACCAAGTTTCTCGCGTGCTGACAACTTCCGTCATGAGACACTTCTTGCAATCATTGGAGTTGTGGTGGTGCTTGGTAAAGGAACATCCCTTATCGTCATATCTGCGATATCAACGACCGCATTCCTGTTGAAAATTCGACCGCCAGGGACCATTTCGCTCATGGCACGCTGTGGTCGCTCTGCCCCGTGGCATCTTCTCGTCATCTTCACTGTTGCGTGGCTCTGGTTCGTTCCCTTCGCAGATGCGCCGTTGTTGCGAACCGATGAGATGAATGTAGTAGATGCGATTCAAAAACTGAGCATCAATGATGGTCTATGGAGTGTTAGAGATGTATTGGAGTACACCCCCACGCTCATATTAATTGCATTTCTGGGATTCGCCATCAGACGCAGAACAACCTCAGGGAATGACCTGATAGCAGGCCTGATCAGCTTCAGTTCAATTGGCATCGGGCTACTGCTCATGCTGGTGCCCAACTCCAATGTGCGGGCTTACATTGGGTCACAAGGTTTTCTAATGGCTATCACTCTTATCTTTTATCTCTGCCAGAATACAGACGGTGCGATAGTTCGAATAGTTCGACCTCACTGGAAGTGGGTCTTGACTGCGGCAGTACTCTCGGCGGTCATCCTGTGGGATATCTTTCTTCTGCCTTCCGCGATGGAAGAGCTGTGGGTCTCCGCACCGACGCGCTGGATTCCCCTGTTCTTCGCGGTGTCAAAGTTCCCTATGTTTCTTCTGGTTCCCGGAATTTTTCTCCGGCTGTCAACTCGTAGGGAAGAGACGAGATTTGACACCGCGTCTCGGTTCCAACAGATTCTTCTGCTCTTCCTTTTATCCTTCGGAGGATGGCATATCATTAATCAAGCCCAACAGTTTCCCGCATTCAGCCAGAGAGAACTCGTAAATCCGTTTACGGCGTCTCATCCTGACAGAAGCACACTTGAGGTAGGGGCCTGGGCTCGAGCAAACACCAATCTGGATGTAGTTCTGGCGACGAATTCATTCTGCTGCAGAGGAACTGCATGGTTAAACGAAGCCGTAAAGCAGATAACCAGCCCCTCAACTGAAAGTCTGCATAAGGAAACAGCGTTTGGTGGCGCTAACTACTTGCTCAGTTCCGTAACTCAAAGGCGGTTTCTTTTGGCAGGCCCGAGATTTGTTGTGGCCACGGGTGACAGCAACCGCGAAACTGCAAAACGATTGATCTCGTCAGTGATCTACGGGGCGAATGGGAGCAGAGACGAACTAGCTAAACTTGAGCAGGCGGGGGCAAGTTACTTCATTATTGACCAGCAGGCATTGGATGCGATAGTCAGTTCGGATAGTTTCCCAAGCGCAGTCTTTGTAAATGACAGGTACATCGTCATTCCGCTCGACTCAGAGTATAAATCGAAATAGCCGCTTGCCGTTGTTAAGTGCTCAATCTTGTGGCGGCTTTTGAGAACTCGACGTAGACCCTGCATTCAAGCCTCAGTCCATATCGAGGTACATAGAGCGGATGTGACATGTCCTAGTCTTCTGCCAATCGAAATCTCATTAGTAGTTGGCAGAGGTTAACTCCACAAGAACTCTCACAACATTCAAAAATGTACGCGAGCAGCGATATGCGGCGTTGCGCACGAACTAGCGTCGCAGTGATGAGCAGCACTACCGCCACCAGCAAGCACTTCGATCTCGCCGAGAACATCGTTTCGCGACAGATTGGCGCCTCGTCACCT
>RFMM01000237.1 GCA_009927665.1 Actinomycetota bacterium | reverse complement strand
GGGTGAAGTGCACGCGATTATGGGGCCAAACGGCTCGGGCAAATCGACGCTCGCCAGCACGCTCTTGGCGGCAGATGCCTATGAGGTCACCAGCGGCAAGGTGTTCTACAAGGGCGAAGACATTTCCACATGGTCGACCACCGAGCGCGCGAAGCACGGCATGTTTCTCGGGTTTCAGTATCCGCAGGAATTGCGGGTGTATCGGTGCTGCAGTTTCTGCGGCAGGCGCTGTCGGCGCGCAAGGGCATCGACCTTTCGATACTCGAGCTGCGTCTCTCAGCGATGGACTGGATGAAGCGCCTCGGCATGGACTCTTCGTTCATTGACCGCCACCTCAACACCGGCTTTTCGGGTGGCGAGCGCAAGCGCAACGAAATCATGCAGATGGCGATTCTCGAACCCGAACTCGCGATCTTGGATGAAACCGACTCGGGTCTCGACATCGATGCGCTGCGCATCGTCGCCAAAGGAATTCAAGAGGTTCGTCGTGACCGCCCCAGCCTCGGCATCGTGCTCATCACGCACTATCAACGACTGCTCGACGAACTGCGCCCCGACTTCGTGCACGTGCTGATCGACGGCCGCATCGTGGCAACGGGCGGAATGGAAATTGCAGCCACGCTCGAGAAGTCGGGCTACGAGTCGTTTCGCAGTTGATCATGTCGCTCGACGTTGCTGCCTGCGCAAAGAGTTTCCGATGTTGCAGCGCCAGGTAGGCGGCAAGCCGATTCACTACCTCGACAGCGCCAACTCGTCACACAAGCCGAATCGTGTCATAGATGCGATGAGCCAGTTCATGCGCGAGGGCTACGCGCCGATTGGGCGCAGTTCTTACACGTTGGCGTCCGATGCGTCGAACGCCTACGAAGCCGCGCGCGCAAAGGTGGCACGGTTCATCAACGCCCCGTCACCGCGTGAGGTGGTGTTCACGAAGAATGCGACCGAGTCACTCAACCTCGCCGCACAGTCGTGGGGTCGCGCCAACCTCAACGAGGGTGACGTCGCCGTGCTCACCCACATGGAGCACCACGCCAACATCGTGCCGTGGCAGATGCTGGCTGCCGAGAAGGGTCTCGAGATTCGCTGGGTTCCGCTCACCGCCGACTTTCAACTCGACCTCACCTCGCTTGATTCACTCTTGCGCGGTGCAAAGGTGTTTGCTTTCACATCGATGTCGAATGTGCTCGGCACCATCAACCCGGTGCGCGAGTTGTGCGACGCCGCGCATCGCGCCGGCGCCATTGCAATCGTCGACGGGTGTCAGTCGGTGCCACACATGACGACCGATGTGCAGGCGTGGGGCGCCGACATGCTCGCGTTCAGCAGTCACAAGATGTGCGGGCCAACCGGTGTCGGAATCTTCTGGGCACGCGAGTCGTTGCTCGACGCAATGCCGCCGTTTCTCGGTGGCGGGGGCATGATCAGCGAAGTGCGGCTCGACGGCTTCACCTGTGCCGAGCTGCCCGCCAAGTTCGAAGCGGGAACTCCCCCAATCGTTGAGGTAATCGGTCTCGGTGCAGCGGTCGACTTCTTGTCTGAGATCGGCATGAACGAAGTGCGCCGTCACGAAATCGAACTCACCAACTACGCCTATCGTGCGCTGAAAGATCGCTACGGCGACGACATCACCATCCACGGTGCGACGAACCCCGAGTTGCGCGGTGCGACGTTCTCATTCGCGTTTCGCGGTGTGCACCCACATGATGTGAGCCAGGTGCTCGATCAGCACAATGTGTATGTTCGCGCCGGTCATCACTGCGCCAAGCCGCTGATGCGGCTCATTGGCGCGAACGCGACGGCACGGGCGAGCATGTATCTCTATTCCAACGAGAACGACGTTGACGCCCTGGTCGAAGCCCTCGACGACGTGAGCAGTATTTTCTAGGTGGCGAACTGATGATGGCGACGACGAGCGAGCAGCGGGCGGCGATGACGAGTGGGCCACGACGATGAGCAACCTCGAAGACCTGTACCGCGAGGTGATTCTCGATCATTACCGCACGCCGCGAAACAAGGGCGAACTGCCGCCGCCTGCCGTATGCACCGAGGGCTCGAACCCCCTCTGCGGCGATGAGATCAAGATTTTTCTCGATGTTCGCGACGGCATCGTGCACGACGTGCGCTTTAGCGGCCACGGTTGCTCAATCAGCCAAGCGTCGGCATCGATGATGACGACGGCAGTCAAAGGAAAGCCGGTTGACGCCGTTCGCGCCGTTGCCAAACGATTCAAGCAAATGATGACCATCGAGGAAGACGACGGCTCAACCCCCGCCGACGTCAAACTCGGCGATATCGAGGCGCTACAAGGCGTGGTGAAATACCCCGTGCGCATCAAGTGCGCCGTGCTCGGTTGGAACACCCTGCTCGAGGGGCTCGCCACCGTCGGGGCGTAACGTGCGACGACTCACGCTCGCGCTTCTCTGCGGGGCGATTGCGCTCGGCGCCATCGGTGCTTGCAGCGCTCAGCGTGCGACAGCCCCGGGCGCGCAAGACGACACAACACTCGTCGTTGCTTCAGCCGAGTCGTCCACGTCGGCCGACTTAAGCGCTCTCACGTTGTCGCCCATTGCAGAGCTCGAACAACCCGTCGATGCCGCCTATCGAACGGGTGACGATGCGGTCTATTTCGTCTCGCGCACCGGCACCATTCATCGATATGTCAACGGCGATGCGGGCGGCGATACGGGCGGCGATGCGTTCGGCAATCCGGTGCTCGACATCAGCGATCTCACTGAGGGCGATGGAGAACGCGGGCTCTTGGGTCTCGCCTTCTCACCAGATGGATCCGTGGCTTATGTCAACTACACCAGTCGCTCGGGCGACACGGTGGTCGCATCGCTCAACGTCGCTGCCAACGGCACCTTCGACCGCGGGTCGCTGCGCACCATCATCACCATCGAACAGCCGTTTCGCAATCACAACGCTGGTGACTCGTCGTCGAACCCAACGGCACGCTGCTGGTGCCGATGGGTGACGGTGGTTCGGCCGATGATCCGCTGCGTGTGTCACTTGACGAGTCTTCGCTCTTGGGCAAGGTTCTGCGGGTAGATGCCACGACTGGTGCAACGACCATCATCGCCAAGGGCTTGCGCAACCCCTGGCGCGTCGATTTGTTCAATGACCGACTCTGGCTCGCCGATGTCGGCCAAAACAAGTGGGA
>RFMM01000227.1 GCA_009927665.1 Actinomycetota bacterium | reverse complement strand
CCCTGCACTTCGCCGCAAGGCAGCACCCGACGTTGATGTGCTGTACGGCGACACTCGACATGATGTCAAGCGCGAAGATCGCCTGCCCTCGTTTCAGCGGCGTCCGGCGTTCTCACCTGAACGACTGCGGTCGCACAACTACATCGGCGAAACCCTCGTGGTTCGTCGTCAACTCGTCAATGAAGCCGGCGGACTTGCAGCCCTCACCGCCACCGACGCCCACGATCGCAACCTGCGACTCTGTGAACGTGCCAAGCGCATTGAGCGAGTCGCCGAAATCTTCAACGTGACACCGAGTGCAACTTTCTGCCGGCTGCAACCCCGAAGCTGTGACTCAACATCTGTCACGCGTCGGTATCGCAGCCGACGTTGAGTTCGACCCACAAACACCGTGTGTTCGTGTGCGCAGGCGACTTTCGCGACAGCCCTTGGTGTCGGTCATTATTCCCACACGCGGCAGCAGCGCCGAGCTGCGCGGTCAAACGGTGCCTCTCGTGGTCAACACGGTGCAGACCTTGCTCGAAAAGTCGACCTACCAGAACCTCGAGTTCATTGTCGTTGCCGACACCCCGACGCCACCTGAAGTGCGCGCCGAACTTGCGCGACTGGGTGGCGACCGCATGATGATCGTCGATTACGACCAGGCCTTCAACTTTGCGGTGAAAAACAACATCGGCGTCGCGCACTCAAGCGGCGAGTTCGTGCTGCTGCTCAACGATGACACCGAGATCATTTCACCCGACGCTCTCGAGACGATGTTGGCATTCTTCGCAGACCCGACCGTCGGCATCGTCGGGCCGATTCTGCATTTCGAAGATGGCACCATCCAGAGTGCCGGCCACATTTTCAGCCCCGACCCCACCGACATGTACCGACTGCAACCCGCCGACACGCGTGGTGCACACAACTACGTTCGCGTGCAGCGTGAGGCATCAAGCGTGATTGCTGCCTGTCTGCTGACGTCACGCAAGGTCTTCGAGGAAGTCGGCGGCCTCAGCACGCAGTTTCCCGGCAACTGGAACGACATCGACTTTGCCCTCAAAGTGCAGCAGGCCGGCTATCGCGTCATTTTCACTCCGCACGCCAAGTTCTTTCACTTCGAATCAAAGACGCGCGTCGCTTGCGCATCGAAGCCGAAGTCGCCAAACTCGGCCACCGATGGGGCGACATTCTCGACGATGATCCTTACTTCAACCCACGACTGCAGCGATACATCAACTTGTGGCGCTCAGATTTTCACACCGACCGCAGCTACGAAGAAGCCATGGGCTAATCGGCCTGTGGGCCGACCGCACACTTGGGCCGCGCCCGGCTCAGCCCTCGGCCTGTGGGCCGACCGCGCCGATCGCTTCGAAGTAGTCGAGGTGTGCACGAACCACCCGATACACGTCGACATCGTCGAGCACCTCAACCTCGCGGCGTTCGGCCTCGGCCAGCAGCCACGCGGTGAGGGTGTCTTCGTCGACCACCACGTCGTCGTCAATGTCTTGCCGACGATCGATCACGTCGGCGGGTTGCAGCCCCTTCTCATGCAGCCACCGCAGGTGAGCCCGCAACAACTCACGCAGGTCGTCGAAGGTGAGGCGAGCCTGTGACTCAGCGGCGAGACGACTTGCTACGAACTGCACGGCGTCTTCAAGTTCATAGACCGCACGCGGGGCGACGGCATCAAGCCGCCGCGCTTCTCGCCCGACGGCAACCGCCGCAATCGCGAACACCAACGCCGCCGAAGCAGCGAAGAACGCGACGGTAACGAGGCTCAGAGAGTGGGCCTCAGATGTTCGGGGCTCAGATGCCGATGCGCTGCGCGAGTTGCTCGCGATGGTACGCCGGGTCACCGAAGAGCAACTCACTCGACTTCGCACGCTTGAAGTAGATGCGCAGGATGTTCCCACGTGAAGCCAATGCCGCCGTGAATCTGAATGTTCTCTGCTGCCGCGTGGAAGTACGCCTCTGAGCAGTACGCCTTCGACAGCGATGCCACCGACGCAAGCTCATCGTTCATCTCACTCGCGCACCACATGCCGTAATACGCTGCCGACTTGGCTGACTCAACCTCAAGCAACATGTCGGCGCACTTGTGCTTGATGGCTTGGAATGAACCGATCGGACGACCGAACTGCACGCGCACCTTGGCGTATTCGACCGCCATGTCGAGCACCTTCTGTGCGCCACCAACCTGCTCGGCAGCAAGACCAACGGCGGCGAGATCGAACACCTTGCTCAGCACTTCCCAACCCTTACCCTCGGTGCCGATCAGCTCGGCCTCAACACCTTTGAACTCGAGCTTGGCTTGCTTGCGCGTCTGGTCCATCGTCGACAACGCGGTGCGGGTGAGACCCTTGGCGTTGCCATCAACAGCAAAGAGCGACACACCTTTCGCCGTGCGTGCAGCAACGATGATCAGCGACGCAGTGTGGCCATCGATCACGAACATCTTCGTGCCGTCGAGCGTGAACTTTGAACCCGAACCTTTGGCGGCCATCGTGACACCGGCTTCATCCCACTTGCCCGACGGTTCGGTGCACGCGAGCGTTGCGATGGTTTCGCCGGCAGCGATGCCTGGCAGATACTTCTTCTTCGCGGCCTCGTCGCCACTCTGCAACAACGCATTGGCAGCAAGCACCACGGTCGAAGAAGTACGGTGCACACAACAACGCGCGACCCATCTCTTCGAGTACGACGCCGAGCTCGACGTAGGTGAAACCCATTCCGCCGAATTCCTCTGGAATGTGCAGACCCATCAGACCCATCTGCGAACCCATCTGATCCCACACCGCCTTGTCGAAGCCCGCTTCGGTCTCCATCTGGGTGCGAACGGCCGTCTCTGGCGACTTCGAGTCGAGGAAGGCGCGCACGGTCTTGCGGAGTTCTTCTTGTTCGTCGGTAAAGGCAAAGTTCATGCCCCTCATACTGTCGGACGACGGGCAAGTTTCGCCAATCGGACGCAGGCGTCTTTTTCGCCGAAATCGGCCCGCGCGACGGCTGCGAGACGACGGCTGCGAGACTCGGGGTATGGCGACCTTGCACTGGCAGAACCCCGATGTGGAAGTGCACAAACTGGTGGTCGGCCCGGTCGAGAACAACGTGTTCGTCGTGCGTTGCCGTCTGACCGGCGAGGCGGTGCTCATCGACGCGGCAAACGAACACGAACGGCTACTCGAGTTGTGCACCGCCCTTGGTGTGCGCCGAGTGCTCGAGACGCATGGTCATTGGGATCACATTCAGGCAGTGCCCGCCATGCGTGAGGCCGGTTACGAAGTTGGCGTCACCGCACTCGATGCGCCACGACTGGCTGATGTCGGCTACGACGTGCTGCTTGACGACAAAGAAGTCATCGAAGTGGGCCGCGTGCGACTGCATGCCCTGCACACCCCGGGCCACACCGCAGGCTCGATCTGTTTTCAGGTTGCAGAAACACCACTGCTGTTTTCAGGAGACACGCTGTTTCCGGGTGGGCCCGGCGCCACGAAGTTCGAAGGCGGCGACTTTGACACCATCATTCGTTCAATTGGCGACACACTCTTCGCGCTACCTGACACCACGCTGGTGTTGCCCGGTCACGGCAATGACACCACGATCGGCGCCGAGCGACCCCATCTCGATGAGTGGATCGCCCGCGGTTGGTGACGGCCACGCTGCGACCGGCGCACCGCAACCTGCGACCCGTGTGGCGTGCGTCAATCGGACACTCAATTTCCCCTATCGGCGTAGGAGAAATTGCCCCGCGCGAATAGCGTTGCCGACGTGAACGCCGCCGCCGCGAACCAGCGCGAGCTTCTTCGTGTTGAAGACCTGCACGCCAAAGCACTCGAAGGCGAGCACGGCATTTTGCGCGGCTTTTCTCTCACCGTGCGCGA
>RFMM01000115.1 GCA_009927665.1 Actinomycetota bacterium | reverse complement strand
GTTCGTGCGCAACGCCGTATATCGCGGCTTCACGACTTCATTGATGATTCTGAGTCGTTCTTCGAAGTGAGCGAAGGCGCTCTTTACCGAGTTCACCGTGATCCACTGAAAGTCATCGAGTGTCCAGCCGAACGCGTCGGCACATTGGGTGAACTCGCGGGTCATCGACGTGTTGCTCATCAAGCGGTTGTCGGTGTTCAGCGTGACGCGAAAGCGCAGGCGGCGCAACATGCCGATGGGGTGATCGGCAATCGACGCACAGACTCCCGTATTCACATTCGAGGTGGGGCAGAGCTCAAGGGGAATACGTCGGTCGCGCACAACTCAGCCAGACGCCCGAGCACTTCGTGCCCGGGTTCGCCGGTGATGTCGTCGACGATGCGCACGCCGTGGCCGAGCCGTTCGGCTCCGCAGAACTGCAACGCTTCCCAGATTGAAGGTAACCCGAACGCTTCACCGGCGTGAATCGTGGTGTGAAAGTTTGAGCGCTGAATGAATTGGAATGCGTCAAGGTGCCGTGTTGGCGGGTAACCCGCCTCGGCTCCGGCGATGTCGAACCCCACCACACCTTCATCACGAAATTTAACGGCAAGTTCGGCGATTTCGTGGCTGCGGGCCGCGGTGCGCATCGCTGAGAGAATTGCGTAGATGGTGAGATCAGTTCCGGCTGAGCCACGGTGAAAACCGGCCAGCACTGCGCGCACCACTTCGTCAAGCGTGAGCCCAGACTCGGTATGCAGCTCGGGAGCGAAACGTACCTCGGCATACACCACGTTGTCGTTAGCAAGATCTTGTGCGCACTCGAAGGCGACTCGCTCAATGGCGTCGCGGTGTTGCATCACCCCGACGGTGTGGGCGAATGTTTCGAGATACAGCACCAAGTCGTTGCGCTTTGCCCCACGATGAAACCATTTCTTCAAGTCGACAACATCAGTCGTCGGCAACTTCTTGTAGCCGAACTCGTTGGCGAGTTCGATCACCGATTGGGGTCGCAGACCTCCGTCGAGGTGATCGTGCAGCAGCGCCTTTGGTGCCTTGGCCAACACCTCGTGCCATGGCGAGGCAACCACCGGTGTCGAACCGGTGTCGAGAGACGTCGCCGACATAACCAAATTCTACGGATGCAGATTCGTCTATCGTCGCTCACGTGACCAAACACCATCCTCGTGCACGAACGACCCTGAACGAGTCGAGAATCGCACTGCGCTTGGCTGCGCTCAGTCTCGAAGAAAAGTGTCGCCTGCTCGGCGGCGCTTCAACATGGCGCACGCATGCAATCGCCCGACTCGGAATCCCCGCACTCAAGATGTCTGATGGCCCCAACGGTGTGCGCGGCGAGTCGCTCGGGTCTCACCGCACACCTGGCCTCAGTATTCCCACCTCGATCGTGATTGGCGCATCGTGGGACCTCAATCTCGCCCAAGAACTCGGCGTCGTACTCGGGCGTGAGGCGCGGCGTAAATCGGTGCACGTGGTGCTCGCACCGACGGTGAACCTGCATCGCACGCCGATCGGCGGGCGAACCTTCGAATGCCTGAGTGAAGACCCCGAACTGTCGGCACAACTCGCGGCCGCAATCGTGCGCGGAGTGCAGTCGAACGATGTGGCGGTCACGGTGAAGCACTTCGCCGGCAACGACACCGAAGTCGAACGCATGACGGTCGATGCGCAGATTGACGACACAACCTTGCGTGAGTGTTATCTGCGACCGTTTGAGGCCACGGTCATCGACGCCGATGCGTGGGGAGTCATGAGCAGCTACAACAAGCTCAACGGTGCACATGCGGCCAACAACGTCGAGCTTCTACGCCACATTTTGCGAGACGACTGGGGCTTTGACGGCTTCGTTGTGTCCGACTGGTTCGGCGCCCACGACACCGCAGGCTCGATCGAGGCTGGGCTCGACGTGCCAATGCCCGGACCCGCCACCATCTATGGCCGCCACTTGCTGGCGGCTGTGCAAGAAGGTCGTGTCAGTGAAGCCCGCGTCGACGAACGAGTCGAAACCTTGCTGCGGCTCATCGAGCGCACGCGCGCCGACGAACGCCCCGCATCATCGGTCGAGCAGACCGTTGACGACCCCAACGAGCGTGCAGTGGTGCGTCATGCGGCAGCGGCTGGGGCAGTGCTCGTGCGCAACGAGCACTCGGCGCTGCCACTCGAAGTCGGCAGTGTGCAGACGATTGCCGTCGTCGGCCCGAATGCTCGCGTCACACGCACGCAGGGTGGTGGATCATCGAGCCTGCAGACCATCGAGTCGGTGTCGTTGCTCGACGGGCTCACCGAGCGATACGGAGCTGATGCAATTCGTTATCGCCGGGGCGTCTCAATCGACAAACTTGCACCAATCATTGATGATGATTCGTTGCGCACACCCGACGGCGAAACCGGATGGCAGGTCGAGTACTACGACCGTGACGAAGTGCAAGGCGCACCGCGACGAGTCGACATCACGAGCCAATCGGCACTCACCTATTTCGGCGCAGCACCGCCCGGGGTTGACCCGTTTGATTTCACCGTCGTGGTGACGGGCGACTTTGTTCCGCAGGTCGATGGCGTGCACGACGTGTCGCTCGTGATCACTGGCATGGGTTCATTGAGCGTGCAGGGCGAGACGATCGTCGACGACCCGCAAGGTCTCTTGCCGCGCGGGCGCGAGTATTTCGGTTTCGGCAGCGAAGAGCAACTGCACGGCATCCCCATGAAGCGTGGTGAGCCCGTGCGTTTCGTCGCGCGCATGCGCACGCGAGCAGGCTTCAGCGCGCTGCGCATCGGCATTCGCGCACCAGAAGACCCGCACGAGTTTGATCGTGCCGTCTCGCTCGCGGCCGACTGCGATGCAGCAATCGTGGTTGTCGGAACGAATGACGAGTGGGAGACCGAGGGTCACGATCGAGACTCGATCGCTTTGCCCGGCCGCCAAGACGAACTCGTCGCGCGGGTGGCTGCGGTTGCGCGCCGCACGATCGTGGTGGTCAACGCCGGCGCACCCGTTGCGATGCCGTGGCTGAACGATGTCGACGCCGTGTTGATCGGTTTCTTCGGCGGAATGGAAATGGGGAGAGCCATCGCCGACGTGCTGAGCGGTGAGCGCGACCCTGGCGGGCGACTGCCCGTGGTGTACCCGCGGCAGTTGTCAGACTCGCCCGCGATGCGTGACTACGCACCAGTCAACGGTGTGCAGCGATACACCGAAGGAGAATGGTACGGCTGGCGCGGCCAGGCGCGCGCCGGTATCGAACCGCTGATCGCATTTGGCCACGGTCTGAGTTATGGCGAGAGCGTGTGGGGTGCTCCACGGGTCGCTGTTGATGCGTCGTGGCCACGATGCTCAGTGACCGTTCCCGTGAGTTGCGTTTCGGCACGACCCGTCACCGTCGTAGTGCAGTGTTATGTGCGTAAAGCGGGCGACACGAACCCGCCGCGATTGGCGGGGTGGGCCAAGCGCGAACTGTCGCCGAGCACGTCGGGTGACATGGTGGTCGAGGTGCCGTGGACTGCGTTTCGCCGGTGGAACCCTGCCCGCCGTGCCTGGCACATGGCTGGTGGAGAATGGGAAGTGCTGGTCGCAGCGTCGAGCGTTGATGTTCGTGCGCGACTCAACGTCGTGATCGACGAACGCGAATCGGCCCCTTCGCGCGGCTCGGATCAACCACCCGACCAGCCTGCGTAATCTGCACTTCTCCGCGTTCGACGAGACGCCGTGCCGCCATTCGCGCAGGCTCCATCAGCGCTCGCCAGGTCTCACCGCCAACGTGACGAGCCGCCTCTGACGGGCAGATTGAAGCTTCGCGCGCTCGACCCGCGAGCAGCTCGAGAATGGCCACTTCGAGCGCGGTATCGACTGGCTGCACCTTCTTCTTGCGGCAGGCGTCAGAGCAGAACTTGATGCTCTGCCAATTCTTCGCCCACTTCGCCCGCCACGAGATTTCTCGTCCGCATCGCGCACACGACTTCGGTGCGTGCTCAACCATCGCAGTGTTCCACCTGCTCAGCCACGTGTCTCGCGACGCGCGATGATTTGTTCGAGTGTTGCATTCGCACTGACCCACAACCCCATCTCATCTTCATTGAGACCGAGAAACTCGTGAAGCTCAGTGTCGCCAGTGTCGGTGGTGTGCCACCGTTCGATCCAATCGTCGACGTCTTCAGCCGTCGCGCGACCCGCCAGCACAGCGTCGACAAAGGTCAGCTCAAACATCGATCCGCCTTCCTTTCACTGCGCTGCCGATTGTCGTTCCGTTGCAATCAAGCACGCCGAGATGGCGTCCTCTTCGTGAGTAGACCTCAACTTCGCCATGTAGCGAATCCCAGGTATACCGAAATCGTCGATCATCGGAGATCCATATGCGCTGCCCTTGGTAGAAGTATCGCTCAAGTCGGCGGATGAAACAATCATCAGGTATTGGTTTGTACGGCATGTTCTGCTCACACGAAGGTGTGAGCACCGACGCGTAAGTGGCCAGACTTTTAGCCATTGATGCGCCAGATGGTGCCGCTGAGCGAGAGCACGTAGAGGTCGTTGTGGGCCCGCACGATGGCAGATGGGGAATCGACGGCGTCGAAGTGCAGCGTGGCGAGTGAGGCGAACGTCGAGTTCGACGATGCTGTCGAGGTGATGTCAGCAGGTGTCGACCATATGCGCCCGCTGCAATAGTCGGCGAACACATACCGACCTCGCAACGAGCCGCTGACGGCGACCGCACCGCCGCTGATTGAACAGCCGTTCTCGCCGTGTTCATATGCGAGCACCGGGTGGGTGTGCGATGGGCTCGACTGGTCGTCGTTGAATCGTTCGTTTGCTTCGTAGGCGCTCCAACCGAAGTCGACGGGGTT
>RFMM01000029.1 GCA_009927665.1 Actinomycetota bacterium | reverse complement strand
GCACCGCACATGAGCTTCTACGACCGAAAGCGACCTAAGGTGGGTCGCGTGACTACCTTCGACCCAACCGGTGTGGAGCACCGCCGCTTCTTCTACGAGCAACTTGAGGAGTCGTGCTATCAGGGTTGTCCTGGGATTGCGACTCGCTCTTATCAGAACCAGATTCTCAAGCACATTCCTGTTGTTGGTAATGGTCGTTATCTGGAGCTCGGTTCGCACTCGCTTGAACTGACCGGGAGGATCATTGAGAAGATTGGTGGTCCACTGTCACTATCAGCGCTCGATCTTGCTTACCCCAAGTCGTTAGCCAAGCAAAGAGCACGCGAACTCATCCTTCAAGGCCGCGGAATCTCAATTGACCTGGTCCAAGGAGATGCCTCGCAACTCCCACTCCGAGCCAACTCGCTGGACGTCATTTTCCACGGCTGCTTGCTTCACCACCTCGAAAGACCACTCGAGTGTCTCAATGAGGTTCGGAGAGTCTTGCGGCCCGGTGGAGTGGCTATCTTTTATGTGCCGTGCGACCCTGGCTTGCTGCTTCGGATAGCTCAACGACTCGTAACGCAGCGCGCCGCTCGACGACTCATGAGTCGAGAGTCGTTGTCAGTGAGATACCTCTGGGCAATCGAACACAGAAATCACTTCGCATCTCTCTCGGAAATGATTAGAAATGTCTTTCTGAAGGATCACATCCAAGTTGTTGGATACCCAATCTCCTGGCGATTCTGGAATTTGAAACTGTTCGATGTCGTTCTCATTCGAAAGGTATAAATCTACGCAGTGGCAGCACCAGGAGCGTGAGCTGAGTCATAACTCTTTGCGGTCGTAGAGAGTTGAGACCGTTTAGAGGAATGGTGAAAACAAACATACAACCTTAGAGCTGTATCGCCGATCATCAAGAAGAGTACGGTCGGCAAGCAAGTTCAAGATCTACCTCCATAAAGCAAACGCTCGGAGTTCTTTTCGATTCCAACACTCGCATTCAACAAGAGCTCTAGAGGTATGAGTGGAAGCTTCAGAAGCGTGGCGTGGCAGCAATGACCGTGTTGGTGTACGGCACCCGAAGCAGGTCATGTCGCACCACCACTTCAACTGGCGTGAAGTGCTTTGATAAGAGTTCCCGATAGCGATCAGTTGTTCGCGCGTATCGGCCGCGATCAAGTCGCGCCAGAATTTTGGCGATTGGGTGCTGCCCACGATCAACTGCACAGTCGAATGTGATTAAACGACCTGTCGGCTTCAGCGTTGTTGAGGCGTGTTGCAGCATCGTATGGATCTCACCATCGGTCAGATGGTGTAGCACACCCAACAACAACACGACGTCGAACTTGCCAAGCGCAGTTAGTCGAGTGTCGGTGACATCCCAACAATGAAACTCTGCTCGTGAACCAAATCTGGCACGTGCCGTCTCGATGTACTTTGGGTTGTGGTCGATTCCCAAGTAAGTGACATCGCCTAAGC
>RFMM01000219.1 GCA_009927665.1 Actinomycetota bacterium | reverse complement strand
GGACTTGTTGCAATACGACGAGGTGTGGGCTGCTGCGGGAACGTGGAACGATGTCTTTCCAATCAATCCCCACGACCTACAACGCGTCACCAATGGGGTAGTGGTAGCGGTCAAGCGAGGGTGACAGCTGAAGTGACGCAGAAGCTTGACCTGGCCAGATACTGGCGCTTCTTCGCTGAGACCAAATGCAAGCGATACTCTTGAGACATGAGCGGGATGAAGGTAACCGGACCTGCTTCATACTTCCCGTCCATCGAGAAAAAGTACGGCAAACCAATCTCGCATTGGAAGTCACTTCTCAAAAAGATGCGCACGGCACGACACTCAGAGATGGTCGCCATGCTCAAGAGCGAGCACGGAATGGGCCATGGGCACGCAACAGCAGTCGTGGCCCACTTCCGAGCCGAAGAGGGGCTGTAGCTTCAGACGCCTGTTGGGTAATCACAGGTTTCCAAAACGAACGGTGGCGTTCCGCGGCCAGCAGATGGAATGACGTTTGCGGTGGCTCGCCTGGCTACTGAAGGTCGGCGATCACAATCTTTGACATTTTCATCATCGCTTGAAAGGCGCGAGCGCTGTCGTAGCCGTCGAGACCCTTCAGGGCTCGACCGAGCGCCAGTGGAATGACCTGCCAGCTCACGCCCCAGCGGTCTTTGCACCAGCCACACTGGCTTTCTTCGCCGCCGTTGGCGGTGAGGGAACTCCACAATCGGTCGACATCTTCTTGTGTTTCGCACGTCACCTGAAAACTCACCGCTTCACTGTGCTGGAACTGCGGCCCACCATTGAGCGCCGCAAAAGGCTGACCGAAGAGTTCGAACTCGACAGTAAGCACCGAGCCGGCTCGTTGTTGTGCATCAGCCTGGTAATAGCTGATGTCACCGAGCTTCGAGTTCGGAAACAGTTCGACATAAAACGTCGCGGCTTCAAGAGCTTGGTTGTCAAACCAGAGATACGTCGTCACACTCGTGGCGGCCACCCCCCTGAACCTACCTGCCATTTACGTCGCTTAAGTTGCGACGCAACTTTGCGTGACTTGCGACGCAATAGGGTTCTATCGTGACTCGTTATTTGATTTCGTTCGATGATGGCGCAATGGACTTCCTGCGCGGTGATCTAGAAGAAGTTGGCGAGGCTGCGCATCGTGTGCTTCGTGAGGCGAAGGCGGCCGGGGTGTGGGTGACCGGCGGAGGTCTCGAGCGGCAGCAAGCACACATCGTTGACCCCGACAGTGGGCGGCCCGCATCGCAGCCGCATGTCGATGCGCTCAAGAAGTTCGTGTCAGCATGCACGACCCAGAGGTGTGATGATTGACGTGCGAGCTCGCGCCGAGCGCAACATCAAATTGCTGCGCAGACTGAACGTGGTCGTGCTATGCGTCGCCGTCGTGGTCTATCTCGGTCTATTGGGTATCGCGCTCACTCAAGCAGTAGGGCCTCTCGCCGTATTCAGCTCGTGTGTGATGCTCGCCGAACTCCTGGTGTTTCAAATCGTTCGCACGTTGGGTGACCACCTCGACATCATCCGCGACTCACGCTGACGTGGGGGTTCGCGCGGGCAAGAACTTGAGCGCGAGCAGCGCTCCGAGAATTGCAACCATGCCAACCGTCGTGCACGCGGCTTGGAAGCCCTCGAGAAACGAGATGCCGGCAACCTCACGAATTGCGTTTGACAGAGTTTGATCGCCGACCTGCTCAGACACTGCGAACGCAGCACCGACAGACTCTTCGGCCGCCGACACTGCCGCTTCAGGCAGCGCGAAGGAGGAGAGTAGGTCGACGATCTTGGGGCCGTAGGTCGAGGCAAAGACGCTTCCGATGATTGCTACACCGAGGGTGCCACCGACTTCACGACTGGTGTCGTTGATTGCCGAGCCCACACCCGCCATGTCGCGGGGTAGCGAACCCATTACCGACTCTGACGATGGGCTGGTGACGAGCGATAGGCCGCAGGCCATCAGCACCATGCTGGCGATCACTGGGCCGAAGTAAGCCGAGTCAACCGCAAAGGTGCCGGCCCAGATTTGTGCGACGCCCATGAACAACAGCCCGAACGGCACCACGCGCTTCGGGCCGAATTTGAGCGAAAGCTGCGCCGCGATCGGCGCGGTGATGCCTGCGCCGAAGGCAAACGGCAGGGTTCGCAGACCCGATTCGAGCGGGTCATAGCCGCGCACGAACTGAAAGTACTGCGTGATCAAGAACGTGAAGCCAAAGAGCGAGAAGAATGCGATGAAGATCGACGAGGTCGCCGCCGTCACGCGCATGTCGCGAAAGACGCGCACGTCGAGCAGGGGGTGCTCGGTGTTGCGTTCTCGCCAAATGAAGGCGGTGAGCAGCACCACTGTGCCGATGAACCCGGCGATGGATTCGGTGCTCGTCCAGCCACGGTGCGGGCCCTCGATGATGGTGTAGACGAGCACCGAGACGAACGCGATGGAAAGCAGAAAACCCGCGATGTCGAGTTGTTCGGCGTTCGGATCCTTTGACTCAGGAACAAACACTGCCTGCAGCAGCAATGCAACGGCGACGATCGGAACATTGATGAGAAACACCGAACCCCACCAGAAGTGTTCAAGCAGAAACCCGCCCGTCACTGGGCCGAACGCCACGGCAGCGCCCGAGACCGCCGACCATACGCCGATTGACTTTGCGCGTTCGACCGGGTCGCGAAACACGTCGATGAGAATCGCAAGCGTGCTCGGAAAGACCAGTGCCCCACCAATTCCCATGAGCCCACGGCCGATGATGAGCTGTTGGGTGGTGTCGGTGAATGCGGCCCGTGTGGAGAACACGCCGAACAGCACCATGCCGATCTGCATCACGATCTTGCGACCGAATCGGTCGCCCAACCCACCGCATGCGAGCAAGAGCCCGGCGAAGACCAGCGCATACGAGTCGACGATCCACTGCAGACCGCTCGTCGTTGCCTCAAGTTCGCGGGCGAGAGTGGGGATCGCCACATTGATGATGAGGTTGTCGACGACGACGAGGAAGACCGAGAGGCTGAGAATGGCGAGAATCCACCAACGTCGCTTCTGCACAGCGGCGTTGGGGTGGGCGAGAGCAGAGGTGTTGTTCATGTAGACAATGTCTAGTCTCACGACTTGATAGTGTCAAGTCGTGGCTGAGACCTTGAAAGACAAAGTCATTCAGGCGGCCGTCGACTACATCGCTGAATCGGGCCCCGATGGCCTGTCATTTCGACAGATTGCTGCCGATGCAGGCGTGAGTCATCAAGCCCCGTATCACCATTTCGGTGATCGCGACGCGATCTTCACCGAGATTGCGCTGCTTGGGTTCCGCAAATTTTCCGCAGAACTTGCCGGCCCCGCCCGTCGCGGTGAAGACCCCGACGTGGCCATTCGTATGCTCGAGCGCTACGTCAATTTTGCTATCACGCATCGCGGCTATTACCGCGTGATGTTTCGCTCTGATCTGTGCAAGATCGCCGAGTCACCCGACCTGCAACAGTTCGCTGATGCGGCGTTCGGCACGCTCATTGACGCCGTGCAGACGATTGTCGACTCATCGTCGTCGCTCGACGAAGTTCGTGTTGTGGCAACCACTATGTGGTCAGCGGCACATGGATTGGCGATGCTGCTCATTGACGGGCCGCTGGAAATGAAGATTGGTGCATCGAGCGACCGAAGAAAGTTGATTCGCGCCGTCGGCAAAAAAATCAATCAGGGGCTGCGCAACTAGCCGCGCTCAGATCGTGCGACGGTATTCGAGCCCGACAACCTGGCAATCGCCATCGGGGCACTGCTCACCGCTCGTGCCTGCGAGTTCAAAGCCGGCGCGCTCGGCGGCGCGTCGTGAAGCGGTGTTCGTCTCGGCAATCGTCGCTTGCACCGTGCGGGCGCTGCCGAGTCGTGCAGCAATGGTGGGAAGAATCTTCAGCGCCGTCGAGGCCGCACCTCGTCGACGCGCCCACGGCGCAACCCAGTAGCCGACGGTCGCGACACCATCGGCGATCTTGTGAATGCCCGCCACGCCCGCCGGTTCGCCGGTGCGCGCGTCAATAATCGCGTTCGCGAGACGTTCGCCGGCCTGATCACGCACGAAAGATTCGGCATGTTCGTGTGTGTAGGGGCGGGGCACCAGTGTCCAACGTTGCACCTCGGGGTCTTGGCAGGCGCGGTGAATCCATTCGGCGTCGTCTAACCGCAGCGGTCGCAGTCGATGGGTGAGCAAGTTGAAATACACCTGCACCACCTGAGTTTCGTCGGTTATGGCTTCGCCGACTCGAGTCCAGTACTCGAGATGGCTGGCGCGAAAGTCGGCAGCGTTCAGGTCACCTTCGGCTTCGGCGAGCGCGAATTCATCGGGCACGTCAGCAAATCGTGTGACCTCGACACGGCGTACCTGCAACGTTGCGACATGTTGGCCGACGTTGTCGACCATGGCGAGGCACTCGTCGACATGCTCGACCAACTCGCCTTCTTTGGCGTAATCGTGCAGCAGACCTGCCGTGGCCCGCTTGTTGCCGTTGATGATGAAGTCAACGAGGCGAGCGCGACTCTCACCAGGCGTTCCGAACTCAATACTGCGAAGCCCGTCGACGACTGGAAAGGTCATCTCATCGTCGCGCGACTCGTAGACGAGCGAGTCTTGAATCGTTGACTAGTTGTTCCAGAGGCTGAGCATGTCGCCGAGATGCGGGCCGAAGTTGAAGCCTTCGTCTCCGGCGCCACTGGCAACGAGCGCGAACATGAAGAGCGCCGCGCCGGCCATTGAAACGTTCTTGAAGAATGCGATGGTCTCGGTCTGCTTTGCCTGCGGGTCGGTCTGTGCCCAGAAGTCGTGCATCTTGAGAGCCATGACCAGCAGCGCAACTGCGAGCGCAAGTGATCCGAGGTCGGCGTAGATGCCGAGAATGACCGAGAGCCCACCCAACACGAGCACGACACCTGACAGCAACACGGCCGCCTTGGCGGCTGGCACCTTCTTGAATTGCGCGTAGCCCACCATGTCATTCGACTTTGTGAAGTGGTTGAGCCCTCCGGCGAGGAACATGAGCGCGAAGAGCACTCGTCCGATGATCATGACAATGTCCATTGTGGTTCTCCTTATTGAAATGACCATGACACGGTAGTTCGCCACGCCGTCGCGTTGGTGGATTGATTAGCGTTCTACGAATGTCGAAGCTCGAAATGTTTCCTGCAGACCCCGAGTACATCCGCATTCATACACGTCGCTATGAGGTGCGTGCGTTTCACAAAAGCGATGACTGTCTCATGCTGCGTGGCGTGGTGGTTGATGAAAAGCCCGTCGGCCTCTATATCGAGCATGACCCTGATCCGTTGTGGATGCATCACATGATTCTCGATCTTGAAATTCACTTTCCGTCACTCGTCATTCAAAAGGCGAACGTGAAGTTCAACGAACACCCGCACACTGGTTGCATCGGCATCGTCGACCACTACAAGAAGCTAGAAGGCATGTCGATCACGCGCGGCTTCACGGGCAAAGTGAAAGAACTGTTTGCCGGGCCACGCGGTTGCACCCACACCACGGCGCTGCTGCAAGCAATGGCCCCGGTTGCCGTGCAGAGCATGTGGTCGATGCGAGTGGCGTCGGCACGTGCCCGCGGAATCTCCCTCGAGTCGATGGGTGACGGCCCGCAAACTGCGAGCCCAGTCAACACCTGCCACATGTGGGAAGAAAGCGGCGACCTCGCCACGGCCGTACGTGAGGGTCGCGAGATCGAGATTCCGCTTTCAATCTCCAAGCGGTTGCGTTCGCTCGGGCTCACCGACGACGTCTGGCGCGAGTAGCAACACGACGCACTGGCATGACATCAAACAGTTCACCTGACTCGAGTCGACCGCTGCAGCCCCCTGTTTCGCCCGAACGGCCCGCGACTGTTTCGCCTCGGCGGCTTGCGTTGGCTTCGGGTGCGTTGTTCTTTGTCAACGGCATGGTGTACGGCAACTGGCTGCCGCGGATTCCTGAACTCAAAGACCAACTCGGGCTGAGCAACACCAACCTCGGCATCACGTTGCTGGGTGGCGGTGTTGGCGGCATCGTCGGTTCGCTTCTGGCGAGTCGCATCACGAAACGCCTCGGCAGCCGGCGACTGTTGTTGCGCACGATCGTGCCCCTACCTGTGGTGATGGCGGCGATTCCGTTCGTCGGCGAAGCGTGGATGCTGCTCGTCTTGCTGTCGCTCATTGGGTTGATCGACGTGTGGACCGATCTGGCGATGAACGTGCAAGGCGTTATCGCCCAAGAACGCCTCGGTCGTTCGATCATGAATCGTCTGCACGGAATGTGGAGTGTCGGTTTCGGCAGCGGAACTCTGATTGGTTCGCTGGCGGGCGGAGTCGGTGTGAGCTTTCGCGTGCAGGTCGTGGTGGTGGCATTGAGTCTGCTCGTCACGGTTGGGCTCGTGTCGCGCAGTCTCGAACCGAATGATCCCGCACCGACGACGAACACTGCCGATGTTCCGACGAGGCGTCGACATCTCGGTCTTGCGGCGGTCGCACTCGCAGTTGCAGGAGCAGCGGCAATTGCCCTCGAAGGTGCACCGAACGAGTGGGCTGCCTTGTTGATGCGTGATGACTTGAACTTTGGCGAATGGGCAGGGTTCGGCACGGTGGCGTTCGGCTTCGGCATGGTGGTGAGCCGACTCGGCGGTGATCACGCGCTTGAGCGACTCGGCGACGAGCGACTGTTCCGCCTTGCGATGGTCGTGGTAGCGGTGGGCATCACCACCGTGGTGCTGTCGAGCGCGGCGTGGCTCGGGTTGGCGGCACTTTTCGTGTCGGGTCTGGGTCAGGGCGTCATCTTCCCCCGGCTCTATCTGATTGCGGCACGCGTGCCCGGCATGAGTGCGGGTGCTGGGCTTGGTGCGATGCTCATCGGTCTGCGACTCGGTGGCATGGCGACAGCTGTGGCGATGGGTCGCATCTCGCAGTCGTCGAGTGTGCAGACCGCACTCGGTGTCGTGGGTGTCGTCACGCTGGTGCTGCTCGTTGTATCGAGTGCCGCGGTCTCTCGCCGCGCGGCGTAGTACCGTGCATTCGATGCAAGTTCGCAAATTTGTGGTCACCTGCGAAGACGTGCTCGCCGAAAAAGGTCGCGCGACCGGGCGGACTGTTCGTCGCGCAGTCTGCAGTGCGGTGATTGCCAACCCCTTGGCTGGCAAACCGGGTGCCGACTTGACGTCGCTCGAGGCGTTGGGTGCCGAGATTTCAGGCGAACTCGCCACGCGCGCACTCGCTGCTCTCGGTGTGGCGGCGCACGAGGTGACGGCGTATGGCAAAGGTGCAATCGTCGGCACGAATGGTGAGATTGAGCATGCGGCCGCACTCATTCACCCTCGCTTTGGTGCTCCGGTGCGCAAAGTGGTGATCAAGGGCGACGACATCATTCCCTCGACGAAGAAGATCGGTGCGCCGGGTGCCCACATCACACTGCCGATCACGAACAAAGACGACATCTGGTCGTTTGATGAGATGGATGCCATTGATGTGTGGATTCCCGACGCGCCACTGCCCGACGAAATCGTGGTGAGTGTTGCACTCGCAGTTGGCGGTCGCCCGTTCGCGCGCTCGAAGAAGCCGTCATGATGTGTCGGTGCACCGATGTTTAAGGCGATGATTCTGCTGACGCGTCGTGCTGATATGACGCATGAGCAATACGAGCAGTGGTGGCTGAGCGTGCATGTGCCACTCGCCAAGCAGTTGCCCGGGTTGCGCGCCGCAACATTTAACGTGGTGCAGAACCCAGGAGCAGGCGAGCCTGACGGCATCACTGAGTTGTGGTTCGACTCGCGCGAGGCGTTTGACGCCGCGTATGCGAGCGAAATCGGCAAGAAAGTAGTCGCCGACTCAATGGCCAACGTGTCGAGCCGTGTGCGACTGTTCGTCGACGAACACCGCGTCGTCGGCTAGACCTCGACGCTCGTCAGGTCTGGCCCCGCAACGATCGTGCCGCTGAAGTGTTTGGCGGCTTGCGCAATCCAGTCAGCTTCTTGCCCGGGTTGCATCGCTGGCACATAGTGCGTGAGCACGAGCGTTTTCACCCTGGCGCGCGCCGCAGTCTGACCTGCATCTTCGACCGACGAGTGATAGTCGAGAATGTCGTTGAGTCGCGGCCTTGTGCGGGCAGCATCTGCTTCATTGCGCTGACGAGGTCGGGCCGCAACACGGTCTGCACGTAGATGTCGGCGTCGGCGCACAGAGCGTCGAGCTCGGCGCAGGGCACGGTGTCTCCGGCGAGCGCGGCAACTTTTCCCTCTGTTTCGAATCGAAAGCCGACGGTGGGCGAGACGGGGCGGTGGTCGGTGCGACCAACGCGCACGGTCACGTCGCCGATGGTAAAGGTGTCGCCGGGTGATACCTCGGTTACTTCAATCTGCATGCCGGGGCCTGAACGCAAATCAGCGTGATGGTCGAGTCGGTATTGCTCGTCGAGCGCCAGCATCGTGCGCAAGCCATCGACGATCTGCTTGGTGCCAACCGGACCATAGATGCGTGTGACGATGGGGTTCGGCGACATGATCCAGCGTGACGTGACGATGTCGTTCAGGTCACTGATGTGGTCGCTGTGCAGGTGGGTGAGCAAGATTGCCGAGAGAAACGGCGGAAACACACCAGCAGCAGTCATGCGCATCACGCAACCACGACCGCAGTCGACCACGATGTGCTGACCCGCGGCTTGCACGAGCGTTGATGGTCCCGCACGATTCGGGTCGGGAATCGGGCTTCCCGTGCCAAGCAGCGTGATCTTCATCGTTGCAGCCCGTGCTTCATCACACCGACCCTAGGCGTTGCGTAGCATCGCTCTTCGTGTCGTGGCGAGCGGTGCAGCTGCGTGAACATGAGTTCTTTGTGCGGGGCGTGCGCGAGCCGGTGCAGCGTCAGTTGATCGATGACCGCTGGGTTGACGTGTGGATTCCACGCGAGACACCAAGTGGCCTCATCGTTGCCCACGACGGCCAAAACGTGTTCGACGATCGCGCGGCCACACATCACCAAACGTGGGATGCCGCACGGGCCGCAGTGCGTGCGGCGCAGCGTGTAGGTGTTGCACCGCCAGCAGTCGTTGGCGTGTGGAACGGTTCCACTGCGCAACGGCCGTATCGACGTGGCTACGAGCTCGCTCCGCAGAAGTTGATGACCCCAGCGATGCAGATCGATGCACGCCTCGCCGATTGGTTCGACCCGCAGCACATGTGCGGTGACGAGTATCAGGCGCACCTTGCTGAGGTGATCGTGCCACGGGTCTTGCAGACCATCGGTCACGAGGTGCCTGTTGCGATGATGGGGGCGAGCATGGGAGCACTCGCCACGCTCTATGCATTGGGTGAGCGCCCCGCGCTCTACGGCTGCGGTTTGGCGTTCTCGGTGCACTGGCCGTTCGCTGGAGACGCGCTCGTTGATGCGCTCATTGATCACTTGCCCACACCCGGAAAGGTTCGTGTGTGGATGCAGAACGGAACAAACGGCCTTGATGCGTCGTATGCGCCATTTCAACATCGTGCCGAAGCACGCCTTGCGTCACGCGGCTATCGCTCGGGGCGTGACTATTCGTCGCGCGTGTTGCGCCGAAGCGGTCACAACGAGCGTTCGTGGGCGCGCCGCCTACCCGATGCCATCGAGTGGTGGCT
>RFMM01000072.1 GCA_009927665.1 Actinomycetota bacterium | reverse complement strand
CAACTGCGTGTGTTCGTTGATCCGGACTTGTTGCAGTACGACGAGGTGTGGGCTGCTGCGGGAACGTGGAACGACAACTTCGGAGCTGCACCAGCGGACATCGTTCGCGTCGCCGGTGGCGTAGTCACCGACCTGAATCGCGCTTAGTTTTGCCTTGATTGATTCGCGTGATGTGAGGGTATCTAATCAAGACTGACGATTTCAGGGTGGAATGACTTCAAATACTTTTGTGACCACTTACCAAGCGCTTTAAGCGTTGGGCGAAGCGCAGCTCCGCTCGGCGTGAGCTGAAAAGCATTATTTCGAGCTGCTCCATTTGGATCGACTCGCTCAATCAGATTCATTGAAGTGAGCATGCGAAGTCTTTCAGCCAAGATATTTGTAGATATCTGTTCTGGTGACTCAAGAAACTCTGAGTATGTGCGAGTTCCATGGGTGATCAGGTCGCGGATGATGATGAGTGACCACTTGTCGCCAAGCAAATCGAGACCGGAACTGATGGGGCAAGCCGATCGCCAATCAAATTCTTTTGACTTCATCATTCTGCTCACACGCTCATTCTAATTCAAAGCGATGCGGCCATTTCTCTTAGAGAAACTTCGATCGGTGTTGGAACCCACTTAAGCACATCAAAGGTGGCATAGTTGTCAAAGGAATGGGCAAGACTCAGAAGCGGCAACATCCCTTTAGCTTCGCGGTCAACGAGGCTCATGAGCCTGATTGCTGCATTTGGTGCCTTGCGAGAGGGGACTTTCTTGTATCCAGCATTCCTGAGAACCTCTGCGACGTGACTCATCCTGATCGGCTCTGATGTCGCGGCGATGAATCGCTGTCCAGCTGCACTCGCGGTCGTCAGTGCCGCAGCGTGGAGCCGCGCAACATCTCGCACGTCGACCATTCCCATGGCGACGTTAGGAATCATCGGTACCTTGCCCCTGATCAAGTCCTTGATAAAAGCTACGCTCTGCCCGTCTACTTCAGCGCCAAGCGATGGTCCATAAACGGCTCCAGGGTTGATGACGACTAGTTCCAAATTGCTTTTGGCGACTTGGGCCCATGCGGACTGCTCCGCCAGCGTCTTACTCTTTGCATACGCGCCAATGTCGGCATTGAGGTCTGACCAGGCATCGGTTCCGTAGCGACCACTCGGCCTACCAGCGACCATCGAAAGTGTTGATGATGTGAGTACCAATCGTTGAATACCGGCCCGCAAAGCAGCGTTAATCACTCGATTCGTTCCTTCAACGGCGGGGGCAATCAGTACTTCTTCGTTCTTTGGTTCGGCGAGTACAAACGGCGATGCCACGTGAACAACAAATGTGCATCCCTGCATTGCCTTGTCCCACCCCGCTTCGGCGAGAAGGTCTGCTTCTACAAAGGACAGATTGTCGACAGGAGCGACCGCGCCAATGGCTGTCCGTGTGGCGTCGGCTTTTGACAGCGAGCGGACGGTTCCCACCACTTGAAAACCTTGTTTCAACAGTTCCGCAGCGCAGTGCTGTCCGATGTAGCCACTGATTCCGGTGACAAGTACTCGTTCATTCATAACTGTTTCTCCTCATAGTTGATGCTGTCGTTAGTCATTGCTTGATCGAAAGTACAACTTGCATTTCACAAGTTAGTCTGTTAAGTTGCGAAT
>RFMM01000243.1 GCA_009927665.1 Actinomycetota bacterium | reverse complement strand
GCACCGCCACGCACGGCGCCGCGCGCGCCGCAGCCGGCACCAGCAGCGCGCGCCACCCGTCGCTATGCCGCTTTGTCAACGCGCCGAGCGAGCGCCACTGCCCACCAGATAAGAGGTATCTGCAGTGGCAGGCGACCATAGGCGACAAGACGTTCACTGAGCTCGCGATCGCGCCAGTCCCACGCCATGTAGAGGTTGGCGGGATACACCGCAACAAAGAGCGCTGCCGCCGACCACAAGGCAAAACGCCGCGTGCGCGCCACCATGATGCCGAGACCAACGAGAACTTCTGCAACTCCACTGGCGTAGGTCGCAAAACGCGCCGAGCCCGGAGCCCATGGCGGCACGATTACATCGAAGAAGTCAGGATTCAAAAAGTGCGAAACACCAGCGACAACGAGCACGGCAGCGAGTAGTTTCTCAGAGCGAGTCATGCGCGAAGACTAGGTCGCGCGCGACTCACAACACGCTCATGACCGACCGCATCGACACCCGCACCAACTGGCTCGACCCACAGCAATTGGAAGCCGTGCGCGGTCAGGTGCCGCTCGTCTATGTCGACGCCGTGCCGGTGCGCATCGACGACATGGGGGTCGTCACCCATGTGGGCATGCTGTTGCGCCAGGCACCTGACGGTTCCATTTCACGCACCGTGGTGTCAGGTCGTGTGCTGCTCAACGAACGAATTCGCGAAGCCTTGTTGAGGCATCTAGAAAAAGATCTCGGCCCGCTCGCTTTGCCGAAGATTCCACCCGAACCCGCACCGTTCACCGTCGTCGAGTATTTTCCTGATCCCGACATCTCGGGTTTTCACGACCCCCGCCAACACGCAGTGAGCCTTGCCTTCGTGGTGCCCGTATCGGGTGATTGTCAACCGACGCAAGCCGCGCTCGACCTTGCGTGGTACACCCCCGAGCAAGCCGTCAGCGAAGCAGTGCGTCGAGACATGACGAGCGGTCACGACCGATTGATTCGTCTGGCGCTCGCCTCGGTTGGCGTGCTGCCCTAGACGTGGTTTCGTAAGCCGTTCGGCCAGCCCGACGAGCGGGTAGAGCGGCTAGCCCTCTTGCCTGTCGCTGCGTCGGCGTCGCCGGTGCGCCCGTGCCCGCCTTCGCCCAGGCGGTGGGGCAAACACGTCGAGAATCTCGCCGTCAGGTTGTTCGAGCGTGAGCGAGATTCCCTTTTCGATGTCTTCGGGTTCGGTTGATGCTTCGATCACGACTGCAGGTTCTTCTTTCGGTTTGCGGCCGAGCAAACGATCGAATGCGACCATGCCACCGGCCAACATCGCACCGACCGTGCCATAGCGCTGGGCGGCGCGACGCACCATGTGTGCATCGTCAGGCAACTGCAGTTCAGGTTCGGCGGGCGCGTCGTCACTTGGTGTGCTGGTCACGCCCCACAACCTATTGCGAAGTACTCTTTTCGCCATGCCAGAGGGCGACACGATCTATCGTGCCGCCGCCGCGTTACGCACCGCCCTCATCGGCAAAAAGATGACGAGATTTGAAGCTCCACGAATCACCAGCGTGCTGCCTCGCGTCGGTCAAACGATCGAAGAAGTGCGTAGTCGGGGCAAACACCTCGAGATCGTGTGGGATGACGGCATCGTGCTGCACACCCACATGCGCATGACCGGATCATGGCACGTGTATCGCCCGGGTGAGCGTTGGCGCAAGCCGCCGCGCCGCGCGCGCGTGGTGATCGGCACCGCCGACTGGGAGGCCGTCTGTTTCTCGGCACCGGTCGTCGAGACGTACCGCGACTTCGACCCGCGTCGGCATCCCATTCTTGGCTCGCTCGGGCCAGACCTTTGCCAACCAGAAGTTGACGCAGATGAATGCGTGCGTCGCATGATGGCATACGAACCCTCCGAAACGAGCATTGCCGAAGTGCTGCTCGACCAGCGCGTGATGTGCGGGGTGGGCAACGTGTATCGCTGCGAATTGTTGTGGGCCACCGAACTGCACCCGTGGGCAAAAGTGGGCGACTTGTCGCGCGATGAGTGTCGCGATCTCGTCGACCTTGCACACGAGATGTTGCGTGCCAACGTGACTCGAACGGCGCGTATTACTGCACCAAGTGTCGACGGTGGTCTTGCCGTTTACGGTCGCCAAGGCAAGAAGTGCGCCCGTTGCGGTGACCTCGTGCGGGTGACCCACCACGGAGAAGCAAACCGAGTGCTGTATTGGTGCAGCGGATGCCAAACCGTGCACACGCCTTCGGTGACGGCACCACGTCGTCTGATCGATGACACACCGACCGATCAGCACCCCGCGGCGCGAGTCTTTGCCGAGCCGGTCGACGACGCTTCGTAGTCGCCAGTCGACGACGCGCTAGAGCCCCGCGCGCCTGACGATGTCTCGCACCGTCAGGTGGTGCTGATCGCCTCGACGACGTTCACCTTCGTGGCACGCCACGCTGGGTAGATCGCAGCGACCACACCAAGAATGAAGGAGATCACCACGATCGTGATCGTGCCCGTCACTGGTAGCCGAAAAGTGAGGCCGCCGTCATCGGCGAGCGCAGCAACCACCACGACACCCATGACGATGCCAAGCACCACACCAGTGACCGCACCGAGCAACGAGGTGATCACGCTCTCCCAACGCACCGTGGTGCGCACCTGTGCCCGCGTCATGCCGACGGCTCGCAAGAGACCAATTTCGCGACGGCGTTCGAACACCGACAACAACAACGTGATGACGATTCCGACGATGGCGATGATGATCGAGAGACCGAGCAAGCCATAGATCAAACCCAGGATTTGGTTGATCTGTGCCGCCTGGGCATCGATGAAGCCTTCTTTGCTCTGCAGGGTGCCGATGCCTGCGTCGCTGCTGATCGCGGCGATACGGGCTTCGACGTCATCGAGCACCGCACCTTCGGCAGCTTTGATGTAGACGAACGAATCAAAGATGGGTGTCGGTGCGTCGGCAAACATCTCTCGGCTCGCCACATAGTTGGCGAAACTCGTGTCACCCGAAACGAGGCCACGCACTTCGGCATCGATGACGGCACCGTCGATACGAATCACCTGCAGCCGTGTGCCGATCTTCCAGCCACGTTCGGTGGCGCGGTCTTGCTCTACCAAGATGCCATCGCGACCGAGGCTCGAGAGGGTGCCTTCGACGACACCGATATCGAAGAGTCCGTCAATCGTGTCGGGGTTGATGGTCTGCACGAAGTTGCCGCGCATTGACGCGCTGGGGTCAAGCGTCGTGTCGTTCGGGTCGACGATGCGCACACTGGTGAAGCCGACGCCCGTGGCCTGCGCGACGCCATCAAGGCCGGCAATCTGATCGGTGAGCGAGAGCGGAATGCCGCCGGAGCCCTGCGAGTCAACGGTGAGTGCGAAATCGCCGCTGAAAGCGTCACCGAACGTGTCGCGAATCTCCGACCGAATACTGACTGCAAGTGCAGTGAAGGCGGTGACGAGTGCGACACCGAGCAAAACTGGTGCCGCAGTGCGCGAGGTGCGCTTGGGGTTGCGGGCCGCGTTTTGTCGGGCCATGGTGCCACTCACACCGCGCAACGCTGCGACGGGTGTGCCGAGTGCGAGCGCGACAGGTCGCGCAATCGCTGGCCCGAGAACGAGAACGCCGGCGAACACCCCGAGCACGCCAAGGCCGAGCACCTGAATTGGCGCGTCATTGCTGGCCGCCACCATTGCGACAGCACCAAGTGCAACGAGCACGAGACCGATACTCACGCGACGCTTCAAGTTTCCGGCGGAGTCGAGTGCGGTGTCGCGCAACGCAGCGAGTGGTGGCACGCGACCTGCACGACGGGCTGGCAGCCAGGCGGCAAGCACCGTGACGCTCACGCCCGCTATCAGCGTGTTGACGAGCGAGCCGGGCTTGATCGCCAACCCGGTCGTCGGCACTTCGAAACCGGTGGCCTTGAGCAGCGCGTTCAACAGTTGTGAGAGTGCGATGCCGACGGCAAAGCCGAGCAACGACCCGACCACGCCCATGAGCGTGCCTTCGACGAGCATCGCGCGCGACACTTGTCGACGGTTCGCACCAATCGCCCGCAACAGCGCATTCTCGCGTTGTCGTTGTGCCGCCGTGATGGAGAACACGTTGTAGATGACGAACGACCCGATGCCGAGCGCAATGTACGAGAACACGATGAGGAAGGTGGAGAAAATGTTCAGCACGTCTTTGATCTGGCCCTGCACCTCGGCGGTGATCTCGGCGCCGGTCAGTGTTTCGAGTTTCAAGTCGTCGGCCAGTGCGGCATCAATGCGATCGGCCAACACCTCATCGCTCACCGAACCGTCACCCGCTATCAAGAAGGCATCGACGAAACCCGGCTCGAGCAGAAACTCTGAAGCGGTCGGTTGGTCAAAGAGTGCGAATGTCGACCCGCCTGGTGACGAGATGTCGCCGTACGACGCAATACCGACCAAGGTGAACTGGCGCGCACCCTTTGCGGCAACAACCCGCACGGTGTCACCCACAACGAACTCGCCGTTGTCGGCAGTTGCGCGGTCAAGCATCATTTCCGTGGCGCCCACGGGCAGGCGACCTTCGTCGATCTGCCAGAGCCCGGCCGTCTCAAAGGTGGCGATTCCACCGAACGTTGGTGGTCCGCCGCCGTCACTGCCGAGCGGCGTGCCATCTTTGCCAATGACGCGCGCGAACTGCTGAATGTCGCCTGCTGCCGAGACGACCCCTTCCACTTGGCGCACGGTGTCGAGCGCCGAGATTGGGATACCTGCCCGTTGTTCACCGCCGAAGTCGAGTTCGATGAAGGTCGTCGATCGCACATAAGCGTCGACATCGCGGAAGACGTCGGCGAACAGTCGGTCGAACGTTTGGTTGATCGTGTCGCGGAACACGAAGGTGCCTGACAAGAACCCGGTTCCGAGAATGATGGCCATTGAGGTGAGCACGAGGCGACCTTTACGGGCCCAGGTCATTTTCAACGCGAGTTTCAACATGATCGAACTACTCGCCGAGGTGCTTCAGATAGTCGAGCACTTTCTGCGCCGTTGGCTGGAACATCTCACCGGCCACCTTGCCGTCGGCCAAGAACACGATGCGGTCGGCATAGCTGGCAGCCGTGGCGTCGTGGGTGACCATCACAATGGTCTGGCCGAGGTCGCTCACCGCGCGCCGCATGAACGTGAGCACCTCAGTACCCGTCTTTGAATCGAGGTTGCCCGTTGGCTCGTCGGCGAAAATGATGTCGGGTTGGCTGGCAAGTGCTCGGGCAATCGCCACACGCTGCTGCTGACCGCCCGAGAGTTCACTCGGTCGATGTGTCAGCCGATCACGCAGGTTGATGGTGTCGATGACGCGGTTGATCCACGTCTCGTCGCCCTTCTTCTTGCCCAGCGTCAACGGCAGCACGATGTTTTCATACGCCGTAAGTGTGGGAATCAGGTTGAACGCCTGAAAGATGAACCCGACCTTGTCGCGACGCAGTTGCGTGAGCGACTTGTCGTTCAGTTGCGAAAGATCGGTGTCGCCGATGTAGACCGAACCGCTCGTGAGCGAGTCGAGGCCGGCGATGCAGTGCATGAGGGTCGATTTTCCTGACCCGCTTGGGCCCATGATCGCGGTGAACCTGCCGCGTTCGAAGGCGACATCGACATGTTCGAGAGCGTGCACTTCGCTGTCGCCTGTGCCGTAAATCTTGGTGGCACCTCTGGCGTGAGCGGCGTGAGTGTTGGAGTTTGTTGTTGTCGGCGGGGGGAGCGAAGTCACCTCGTCAGGTTAGTCGCGGGGGGGGCTTACAACTTTGGGGCGTCGGCTACTTCGGTTGTGGCAAGACGCGCAGGTACGACTTCACGGTCTTCCAGCCTTGGGGAAACAACTTCTTCGCTTCGTCGTCGCTGACCGCTGAGCCGATAATCACATCGTCACCGTGCTTCCAGTTCGCTGGCGTCGCCACCTTGTGCTTGGCGGTGAGTTGCAGCGAGTCGATGACGCGCAAGATTTCGTCAAAGTTACGGCCAGTTGACGCAGGGTACGTGATGGAGAGTTTTACCTTCTTGTCGGGCCCCACCACGAACACACTGCGCACCGTGAGCGTGTCGTTGGCGTTTGGGTGAATCATGCCGTAAAGATCGCTCACCTTGCGGTCAGAGTCACCAATCATCGGGAAGTTCACCGGCGTGCCCTGCGTCTCGGCGATGTCGGCCTCCCATTTCACGTGCGAGTCGACGGGGTCGACCGACAAGCCGATTACCTTCACGTTGCGCTTGTCGAATTCGGGTTTGATGCGCGCGACATAGCCGAGCTCGGTGGTGCACACCGGCGTGAAATCTTTCGGGTGGCTAAAGAGCACGCCCCATGCGTCGCCAAGCCACTGGTGAAACGTGATGCGACCCTGGGTGGTGTCGGCAGTGAAGTCGGGGGCAATATCGCCAAGTCGGATGGTCATTTGGGGCCTTTCGTGATTCGGTTGTGAGCCGCTGAAACTCGTGCGGTTGCGAACCGCGTTGTGGTTACGACCCACAGTCAACCAAATGTTGACCCGTCTTGTCAACTTTGGGGAGTGGCCGCCCGAAGTGTCAGGGCAGTGCGTTCGTCTGGTGCGCTCGTCCAGTTCGGCCGACCACTGCGGTCTCAGCCCTTCGGGCGAATGTCGAGATTGAAACGTTGCGCGAACTCGTCGTAGTACGCATTGTCGTCGTCGTGCCGACCGAGCGCCACCCATTGTTCATCGGTCATTGATTCGCGCGCACGAATCAGTTCATCTGCGCCCCACGAACACCGCCATCGCAACCTCGGCTCAGTTGTCGTGATGGCTTCAAGAATTGTCGCTGCGGCTTCTTCGGCTGGGGTCGCCTTGGCGATTCCTTCTGCATAAAACGCAAACAGTCGTCGGTAGTGCGCGTCGTAGGCGCCCGACTGGTTGGGTGCGTCAATATTCTTGGCGAAGATCGAACTACGCGTCACACCAGGTTCGATGATTGCGACGCGAATGCCGAACGGGGCAAGTTCTTGGGCGAGACCTTCGCTCATGCCCTCGACTGCCCACTTCGACACGTAATACGGCGATTGAGCGATTGCGGTGATCTTGCCGACGACTGACGACACGTTCACGATTGTTCCGCTGCGGCGCGCTCGCATGCCGGGCAACACGGCCTGAATGCAGCGCACCGAACCGTTGTGGTTGATGTTGAAGACCTCGGTGTAGGTCTCAATCGGGCATTCTTCGGTCACGGCGTTGCCACCGACGCCCGCATTGTTCACGAGCACGTCAATGTGGTCGGTGGAGGTGAAAATCTCGGTGAAGCCGCGAGTGACCGAAGCCGACTCGGCGACATCCATCTCGATGAGGCTGACGCGGTCAACGACACTTTCAGATGTGGCCTTGGCGAGCAGCTTGTCGGCTTTGGCCAGCCCTCGCACGGTGGCATAGATGTGGTACCCAGCCTTGGCCAGGGTGATCGCGGTGGCCCGACCAATGCCGCTATTGGCGCCTGTCACCACCGCCACGGGGGTGTTCGGGTCGCGGGGCCCAGTGGGGCTGGTGCTGCGGGGCCCAGTGGCGTCGGGCATTACCTCAGCGTAGGTGTGCGTCGAAAAGATGTCACAATCAGGGGGTACCCTGCCGTTAAGTAACCGTGCGTACGTTTGGGCGCTCGCCCCTCTTTCTCGCCGTTGGGCTCGTCGCTGCGGTGTTGCCGGCTGCACCAGCTGCTGCGTTGGCGCCCGTTGTTGCTGCATCGGCGCCCGGCTCTGCGTCGGCTGGCGCTGTGGTGCCGAGCAACACGAGTGCGACCAAGGACTACGTCGTCATCCTCACCGAATCTGCCAGCGTCGCTGCGAAAGTGAACAAAGAATCGTCACTTGGCAACGACGTGAACGACGTGTTCTCGAGCAAGGTGAAAGGCTTTGTCGTCGAACTTGATGCCGGCGACGTTCGGCGCTTGAAGAACGATCCGCAGGTGTTGGTGGTTGAACCCAACGCCACGTTCTCGGTCGGTGTGACCGACGAGCCGACGACGAGCACGACCTCCTCAACGGCGAGCACCACCTCAACGACAACGGCCGGGCCGAGCACGA
>RFMM01000173.1 GCA_009927665.1 Actinomycetota bacterium | reverse complement strand
GACCTCCATTCCGCGCGGCGGCGTATCGCGCACGAGCATGACCGTTGCCGCCGGGCGGAGCGGCACTGCGTCGGTGTTGGTCACTGGCGCGGCTTGCGCATCTCGCGGTAGTCGCGCGCTGCGCCTTCGAGCGGTTCGACCTCGAGCGTGACGCCGTCGATGGCCGCCACCCGCAATGGCTGACCCGCCTTGATCGGTGTTGCGCGATTGGTGCGGGCTCGCCATTTGGCGTCGCGCACCATGACTTCGCCCTCGGGGCTCACGTCGGAGGTAGCGACACCTTCAAGACCGACAAGCCACTCGCGACCGATCGTTGGCGTCGCAAAACGTGTGCGCACCATCGACGGCATACCAACGACGAAGGCAAGGGTCATGGAAGCGACTCCGGCGATCAGCGACAACCATGACAATCGCAATGCCTGACCCTGCACGTCGCCATACAGCGCGAACGAGGCGACGGTGAAGAGCACGACGCCGATCACCGTCCATGCGCGGGGAATTCCGACCTGCACGTCGATGGCAAAGGCGAACACTGCGAGAAACAACAGCCCAAGAGCCAGTGGTTGAACGGGCAGCTCGGCCATGCCGTAGCCACCAAGCAGTGTGCACAGCGCACCGACTGCACCGGCGATACCGATGCCAGCGGTGTAAAACTCGAACACCAGCAATGCCAGACCAAAGGCCAGCAAGAGGTACGCGAGAGCCGCACTCGCCGAGGTGTGCAGCAGTTGTTCGAAGGTGCCGAGCTTGAAGAATCGCGTCGTGGTTGCCTCGCGGGCAACCTGGCCATCGCCATCAATGACTTCGACCACGGTGTCAAGCACCACGCCCTTCACCGTGAGACCGTCGAGGGCGAACAGCATGTTGCGCAACACCGGCACGCCATCGTCGGGGATTTCAAGTCGCAAGACACCTCGCTTGCGCGCCTCATCAGGCCCAAAAGTTCCGCTGCGCAACAGTGTGGTGGCTTCACCAAGGCTGATTTGGTCACCGTCGAGTTGCAACGGTGCATCAATGTTGCCGATCGTCGAGTTGGGTGCCATCGCCGACACATCGACAACAGACAACATCTGGGCCGCCCAGCCGTGGGCTCGTGCACCGCTCGGGCCCACCCACATCGCAATCGGCAACGACGAATCACGCAGCGTGCGCAAGAGCGCGGTCATGCGAGCCTCATCAACGACGGCACCAGGTGAGTTCACCTGCAAGATCAACGCTTGTGCCCCATTGGTAGACGATCGCTCGACGGCCCGTTCGATGCCGTTGGCAACCACACGGTCGATGAGCCCGCTCACTTCAAACACGTCGACCTTGGCAAGTTGAGCGGCGCCCGATTCCACATCTGATGCATCTGCGGCGTCGGAAGCAACCGGTGGTTGGTCGGCAGCAATGTGTGACGCACCGAAGGTGAGCAGCACGACGGCGCAAAGTGCAGCGAACATGACACGTCAACCGTAGCGATGCGAGTCATCTGACGGCTTGCGATAGCCTCGGCGCGTGCATGTGCTTGTAGCCACAGACGCCCAGTACGTTCTCGATGACATCGTTGCCGCGCTTGGCACACCGTCGACATCGTTCACCGTATGTCGCGACGGTCGTGATGTAACTGCCGCGGTCAAACAACGCACCCCCGATGTGGCAGTGCTCGACCTGCAGGTTGGCTCGATGGGTGCAATGGCCGTCACGATGAACCTGCGACTTGATGAGAGCGGCTCACGCATTCCCCATGTGCCGGTGGTGATGCTGCTCGACCGCGTGGCCGATGTTCACCTCGCGCGACGCAGCGGTGCCGAAGGCTGGTTGATCAAACCAATTGACTCATTGCGCCTACGCCGAGCGGTCAACGATGTGCTGGCGGGCAAGACCTGGCATGAGTCGGCATCGCCAGCGATGCAGCACTCGTAATCGACCGCACACTTCGCTCGCGATTCGGGGCGACTCGCCGCCTCGTGTCACCGTTAGGCTGACGTCTCGCAATACGGGGAGTAGCGCAGCTTGGCTAGCGCGCCACGTTCGGGACGTGGAGGCCGGGAGTTCAAATCTCCCCTCCCCGACGAGGTTGTTTGGTCAGGCTGTTGGTGACCCCGCGTCGTCGCTGCGCTGTCGCGAGGCGTCGCCCGACGCAATCTGTGCAGCGTGGCGTTAGAGCGATGCGATGACGAGTTCGGCGATCTGCAGCGCGTTCAACGCCGCACCCTTGCGCAAGTTGTCATTCGAAACAAAAAGCACCAAGCCTCTGTCGTCATCTACCGATTGATCTTGGCGAATGCGGCCGACATAAGAGGGGTCCTTGCCTGCCGCCAATAGTGGCGTGGGAATATCGACCACCGAGACCCCGGGAGCACCAGCCAGAATTTTCTCTGCTTCGGCCGGAGTGATCGCACGGGCGAACTCAGCATGCAGCGACAATGAGTGGCCGGTGAAGACGGGCACGCGCACGCAGGTGCCCGACACCTTCAGGTCGGGAATGTGCAGAATCTTGCGGGTCTCGTTACGCAGCTTCTTTTCTTCGTCGGTTTCGAGTTGGCCGTCATCGACGAGTGAACCCGCAAAGGGCAGCACGTTGAAGGCGATGGTGCGGGCGAACTTGCTCGGCGAAGGAAACTGCACTGCATTGCCGTCATAGGTGAGTGCATCAACGCCACTGGCTGCATCAACTTGATTGGCAAGTTCGGCAACACCTTGCACTCCACCACCACTCACCGCTTGGTAGGTGCTGGCCGTCAATCGCACGAGCCGGGC
>RFMM01000160.1 GCA_009927665.1 Actinomycetota bacterium | reverse complement strand
TTCATGCTGCAGCGCACCTTGCGTGCCGCGTTTGCTCGCGGCATGTACGTGTTTCCGGGTGGGCGTGTCGATGACGCTGACGCTGCTGCAGAACTCGAGCACTTCTGCGTCGGGATGACCGACGCTGAAGCAAGCACTCAGTTGCAGCTGCCGCACGGCGGATTGGCGTATTGGGTGGCGGCGATTCGTGAGTGTTTTGAAGAGGCCGGAGTCTTGCTCGCGCGCCGTGAAGCCGAAGCGGATTTCGTCGCCTTCGACTCGCCAGAGGTCATTGCTCATTTCAACGAATTGCGCACCACGGTGCACGACGGCAATCTTTCGCTACTGCAACTGTGTCGCAACGAGAGGCTGGTGTTGGCGGTAGATCAAATCAAGTACGTCAGCCACTGGATCACCCCAGTTGGTGAAGCCCGACGGTTTGATACGCGATTCTTCGTGGCGCGGGCCCGCAAGATCAGACACCTCTGCATGACGACAATGAGACGATCGACAGTCTCTGGGTCGAGCCGAACACCGCACTTCAACGGGCGAAAGACGGTTCGCTCGCCATGATTCCCCCGACGATCAGCAACTTGGAGTACCTCGCCCAGTTCGATGATGCCGACGACGCGTTGGTGGCCGCAGCGACCATCGGAACTCCACCGGCGATCTTGCCTCGCCTGCGCACCGATGCCGATGGTCGAGTAGTCGGTGTGATCTTGCCCGGCGATGCCGATTACGCGCGCTGACCCGCAGGTTTCGAGCGAATCGAAACCTCGACGGCATCGGCTGAGCGCGCCGAGCAGCCAGCCATTTCGGTCACGGGCACCGTCGAATCAATGATTCGTTGGGCGATGTCACGAAACACCTGTGCGGCCACCGAGTCACCCGTGCCTGCAACCGGTTCACCCATGTCGCTTCCTCGTGCAACGGCAGATTCAATGGGAATCTGACCGAGCAACGGTGCGCCAATCTCGGCGGCGAGCGCAGCGCCACCTCCTTCGCCAAACAGCGGATAGACGCTGTCGTGTTCGCAGGTGAATGCGCTCATGTTCTCGATGACACCAGCGACTCGCAAAAAACTGCGACGCGCCATATCAGCGGCACGAATCGCAACCTTCTGTGCCGACGTTGCAGGAGTAGTAACGATGATCAAATCGGTGCGCGGCAACATGCGCGCCAAACCCATCTGCACGTCACCGGTGCCCGGCGGCATGTCGATGAGCAAGAAGTCAAGATCGCCCCAGTACACGTCGTTGAGAAACTGCTCGACTGCCTTCGTGAGCATGAGGCCCCGCCACATGAGTGCCGTGCTCTCGTCGTCGACCAGCATGCCGGTGCTCACCACCTTGAGCAGCCCAGCGCCGATGCGTCGCTCGTTCGGAATGATGCGCGGCTTGTCATGACCATCGATGCGTCGAGCCTCGAGACGTTCAGCCATGCCCAGCATTCGCGGCATGGAGAATCCCCAAATGTCGGCGTCGAGAACTCCGACCGTGCGGCCGTGGGCTGCAAGCGCGACCGCAAGGTTCGCAGTGACCGAGCTCTTGCCGACTCCGCCTTTGCCGCTCGCGATGGCCAGCACTCTGGCGCCGATGGGCACCGCGGTGTCGCCGGCGTTCTCGCGAGCATTCCAGCGGGCCTTGGTCATCACCTCTGAGCGCTCTGATGCCGTCATCTCACCCCAGTCGATGGTCACCTTGGTGACACCCGGATGTGTTTCGACGCGTGACTCGATGTCATTCTTGATTTGTGCGCGCAGTGGGCAGCCCTTGATGGTCAACTTGATTCCGATGGTCACCACGCCATGCGGTGTGACGATCACCTCACCAGCCATGCCGAGATCGACGATGTTTGCACCGAGTTCTGGATCAATTACTGCACGCAACATCGTGCGCACGTCGTCGGCCGTCGGGGGCGCCGGTCGGTCGGTCACGCCCTCAACCTACCGATGCGCACCGCTCGTCGGCGCCCGAGTCGCACGGTAGATTGGGCACATCATGATCACTCTCACGCCCGCTGCCGCCAGCAAAGTGAAGCAACTGCTCGAGACCGAGAATGCCGCCGACCTCGCTCTGCGTGTCGCCGTGCGCCCCGGTGGTTGCTCGGGATATTCCTACGAGATGTACTTTGACGGTGATTTCACCACCGAAGACAAAGTTGAGTCGTTTGGTGACGTGAAAGTCGTGGTTGACCCGGCTTCGGCGCAACTGCTCGCCGGCGCGAGCCTCGACTACACCGACGGCCTGAACGAGTCGGGTTTCAAGATCACCAACCCGAACGCCAACCGCACCTGCGGATGCGGTCAGAGCTTCAGCTGACCAGTTCTGACAACACCGCGTCGAGCTCGACGCCATCAAAGACGGCGTCAAGTCGTGCGACAATGATGCCCGCGGCATCGGCCACAAAGAGCGCCGGCTCGTAGTTCATGCGTGCCGCTTCGACGGCAGGTGCGAGTGTGGTGGCGTCAGCATCGGCATACACCTCGGCATGGATGAATGTCATCTGGTCGGCATAGCGCTCACTCAAGGTGATGAGCGCCTCGAGTGCGGGAGTGCAGGTGCCAGTTGAACAGTGAGCCGGTGTACCAATCAGATAAGCGACAGGACGCCGCGCAGCGAGCGCCTCACGCAAGGTCACCTCGTGCAGCGGGCAAGCTTTGGGTTGGCGAGTGCAGATCGGGTTCACACCCCGCGCGTCGGCGAACGTTGGTGTGTCGAACGGTGGCATCACCTCACCCACCCCGGGCACCGATGCAGCTGACGGCGTCGCCACTTGAAATGCGGCACCGTCTGACGGGCCCCCGTCAAGCACCAGTCGATAAAACCCTGGTTCGGTGATCTCGGTGCGAAACAGCCAGTAGGGCACCGCGAGTTCGGCCGCATGTTTCTCGGCGACGATGCCGGTGAGAATCGTCTCATCGCGACCACCGTCGATGCGCACGACATCGGCACGCAATGTTGATGGAGTCGCAACTTCGCCATCAACCGTGAGTAGACCACCGCCAGCTGCCAGTGAGATGGGCATTCGTTGGAGTCCGACGACGAGATTCTGGGGAAACCGCTGCACAATCTGCACATCATCTGGTAGCGAACCGTTGCTCGCACCTGAACAGCCGGTCAGCGTGCTTGATCCGGTGGCAAGCAGCGCGCCCGTCGCAGTCGTGCCGAGGGTGAATCGTGCAGCGGTGCGCAGAAACTCGCGTCGCGTTGTCACGGGCATGCCGTTTGGCGCGCGGTCAGGCACGCGGTCAGGCACGCGATAAGGGTAGTGAAGCACTCGCCGTCTACTCTGGTACGCATGGCTGCACCCATTGGTCCTTACACGCCCGTCGTACGCGCCGGTGACTGGATCATCGTCTCGGGGCAACTCGGCCTGCACGAGGGATCAATCGTCGCTGGTGGCGTTCAGGCACAGACCGCTCAGTCGATAGCCAACCTGAAACTGCAGTTGGCGAGCGTCGGCGCATCGCTGAGTGATGTCGTGAAGACGCTGTGCTTCCTCACCGACCTTGACACCTTCGCGACGTTCAATGAGGCGTATGTCGAAGGCTTCGGTACGCATCGTCCGGCGCGCAGCACCATCGGGGTTGCGTCGCTGCCGGCTGGTGGTGCGGTGGAAATCGAAGCGTGGGCCTACCTGCCAAGTGACCGCAAGCCGACAGCGAAGACCAAGCCGACAGCGAAGACCAAATTGCCGGCATCGACCAAACCGGCGCGCAGCGTGAAGGCATCGCCGACGCCGACGCGCACCAAGAAAGCGCCGAAGAAGTAGTAGTTCGATGGCTGGCGCTCTCGTGCTCGTCGCGGTGTTGCTCGCGTTTCCGATTCTCGTCGGTCTCGGCACGGTCGTGATTGCCGGCATCCTCGGTGAGTCGCTCCACCGCGATGCACGTGCGCGTAACGAAGCGAGCGAACTGCTCGAGCTGAATACCTGACAACGACACCAGTCGACCTCGTAGTTCACTCTGCGCGCCTCTTGGCGACCGTTGATGCACAACGCCGCGAACTGTCTGGTGGCTACGTCGCCATCAACGACGGCTTCGTTGTGGCGATTGGTGTCGGCACTGCACCGGCGGCACGAGTTTCCATCGACGCAAGCGATTGTCTCGTCACCCCGGGGCTCATCAACACGCACCATCACCTGTATCAGAACTTGACACGCGCGTTTCCGCCGATGACGAATTCGGCACTCTTCGGGTGGTTGCGCACCCTGTATCCCCTGTGGCGTGCACTTGACGAAGAATCAGCGCACGTCTCGGCGTGGGTTGGTCTCGCTGAGCTCGCGCTCTCAGGTTGCACCACCTCGACCGATCATCTCTACGTGCATCCGCGCGGTGGTGGTGACCTGTTGTCTGCCGAGATTGCTGCAGCTCGAGATCTCGGATTTCGCTTTCACCCCACCCGCGGCTCGATGTCGTTGTCAGAAAAAGACGGAGGCCTGCCCCCCGACGACGTCGTGCAAGACCACGATGACATCTTGGCCGCGAGCCAGAGAGCAGTTGAACGGCATCACGATCGCAGTCACGGTGCGATGGTGCGCATTGCACTCGCCCCGTGTTCTCCGTTCAGCGTCACCAAGCAGTTGATGATCGACTCAGCGGCTCTTGCCGAACGTCTTGATGTGCGTCTGCACACGCACTTTGCAGAAAACGACGAAGACGATGCGTATTCTGTCGCGACGTTCGGCTGTCGCCCGACTCAGTATCTCGAAGATGTTGGGTGGGCATCGTCGAGAACCTGGTTGGCCCACTGCGTGAAACCCAATGACGACGAGATCACACGACTCGCAGCGGCAGGTGTCGGGGTCGCACATTGCCCGAGCAGCAACCTGATTCTTTCGTCAGGAATCGCGCCAATCGTCAAACTGCGAACTGCGGGTGTGCACGTTGGCCTTGGTGTTGATGGCTCGTCATCGGCCGACTCAGCCTCGTTGTGGATGGAGGCACGCCAAGCGATGCTGCTCGCAAAACTCGCCAGCGGGGCAGACGCAGGCACGGCGCGAATGGCGCTCGAGTGTGCAACTCGCGGTGGGGCCGGCTGTCTTGGTCGAGTGGGTGAAATCGGCGAACTCAGCGTGGGCAGCGTCGGTGATGTCGCCGTTTGGTCGCTCACTGGCCCGCAGTTTGCTGGCGCAATCGGTGACCCGATCGAGCGTGGTTGCGCTGTGGGCCGACGAGCGCGAAGCACACCATCGTCGCAGGGCAGCCGGTCGTGCGAGACGGTCACCTCGTGAGTTCACGCGTCGATGAAATGCTCGCTGCGCACCTGCGACTTGCTCGCCGCATGCAGTCGTATCTCGGGTGAACGTCGGTTGATGCGTTGTTTTAGCCAGACCACTTCGACGAGCCAAAGCGGTAGCCGACGCTGCGCACCGTCTCGATGAGGTGAGCGTGTTCTTCGCCCAACTTGGCACGCAGGCGCCGCACGTGAACGTCAACCGTGCGGGCACCTCCGAAGTATTCATAGCCCCACACTTCGGCGAGCAACGTCTCGCGGCTGAAGACACGACCTGGTTCGCGCACGAGGCATTTGAGTAGCTCGTACTCCATGTAGGTGAGATCGAGCGGATGATTGTCGAAGGTCGCCTGATACGTCTCGAGATTGAGACGCAATCCGGCGTGTTCGATGACCGCAGAATCGACCGCCTTCAGTTCATGAAAGAACAGGTGCCGCAGTCGAGCTTCGAGTTCACGTGGATGAAACGGTGACAGGCAGAAGTCATCGAACATGTCGTCGCGCACTTCGAGATCGCCGATTTGCGCACCCGTCACGAGCACCAAGATGCGCTGCACAGGCTGCTCGAGTCGTCGCAGCGCGCGACATATCGCCCAACCACTCTCGGGATCCTCATCGCACCCGACAATCGCGCCGGCCCAACCGGTCGCGGGCGACAGGCGCCGCAGTGCGTCTGCACCGCCGACGCCCTTCCAGGAGTAGCCCGAGAGGTCGAGCGTGCGCGCCATGTCGACGCTGGGATTCTCGGGGAAGACGGCCAGCAAACCGACCGTCATAGTGACCGCAGATAACTGTCGAGTTCGAACTGCGAGACGTGCGTCTTATAGCGACGCCATTCGGCGCGCTTGTTGCGCAAAAACCACTCGAAGATGTGTTCACCAAGTGCTTCGGCGACGAGTGGTGACGATTCCATCACGCGCAGCGCATCGTTGAGCGACTGCGGCAACTGGTCAACGCCAAGTTTGGCGAGGGCCGCATCACCCATCTCGAACAGGTTCGCATCAGCTTCGAGCGGCAACTCGTATCCCTCGTCGACGCCACGCAAGCCCGCTGCGAGAATCACCGAGAACGCGAGATACGGGTTGCATGCCGGGTCGGGTGAACGCAATTCGATGCGCGTGGCGAGTTCGCTGCCGCGCTTAGGAACAGGCACACGAATGAGACCGCTGCGATTGTTGCGAGCCCACGAGACATGCACTGGGGCTTCGTATCCGGGCACGAGTCGCTTGTAACTGTTCACCGTCTGGTTAGTCACGGCAGTGATTTCGGCAGCGTGACGCAAGATGCCGGCAATGAACGACTTGGCGACGGGGCTCAAGTTGTATGGGTCTTCGGAAGAGTGGAACGCATTCGTATCGCCCTTGAAAAGCGAGAGATGCAAGTGCATGCCTGAGCCCTGCACGCCTTCCATCGGCTTGGGCATGAACGTGGCGTGCACGTTGCGCATCGCCGCGATTTCCTTCACCACGAAGCGAAACGTCATCACGCTGTCGGCCATCGTGAGCGCATCGGTGTGACGCAGGTCGATTTCGTGTTGGCTGGGTGAGTCTTCGTGGAAGCTGTATTCGACCGGAATGCTCATCGTCTCGAGCGTGCGAATGGTTTCTTTGCGCAGCGAACTGGTGATGTCTGTCGTCGTCAGGTCGAAGAACCCACCTTGGTCAAGTGGCACGGGTGCCGCGCCGGTTGAGCCGGGTGCGAAGTAAAAGTATTCGATGTCGGGTGCGATGTAGAACGCGAAGCCGCGTGATTGTGCCGCCTTCAGGTTGCGCTTCAGCACTTGACGCGGGTCACCTTCGAACGGGCTGCCGTCGAGTTGCGCGATGTCGCAGAACACGCGCGCTTCAGCCGATTTTGAATCGACCCACGGCAACACCTCGAACGTGTTCGGGTCGGGCAGCGCGAGCACGTCAGATTCCTGCACGCGGCCGTAGCCGTCGATTGACGAGCCATCGAAGCTCATGCCATCAGAGAGAGCGTTCTCCAATTCGGCTGGACTGATCGCAAAACTTTTGAGGTTGCCAAGCACGTCGGTGAACCACAGACGAACCAGGCGAATGCCGCGCTCTTCGACGGTGCGCAAAACATAGTCACGCTGTTGTTCGAGCATGCCGGGCATCCCTAACAGTCAACCGTGACGGGGCAGGTCGCGGGTCGCGCACCGAGGTGATCGATGCGCGACCCGTTGCGACTACTTGCGCTTCTTGCCCTTCGCGGCGGCCGGCAGCTTTTCTTGCGAGCACACCGTTTCGAGCAACAGGCGGGTGACGACGTAGGGGTCCATGTTCGCGTTCGGACGACGGTCTTCGGCGTAACCCTTCTTGTCGCGGGCCACCTGCCAGGGGATGCGAATCGACGCGCCACGATTCGACACGCCGTAGCTGAACTGGTTCCACGGTGCGGTCTCGTGCTTGCCGGTGAGGCGGCTCTCGATGTCGTGGCCGTAGTTCTTCACGTGTTCCATCACACGACCACCGATCGCCTTACATGCCGCTTCGATCGCGTCATAACCAGCGCGCATCGCCTTGGTCGAGAAGTTGGTGTGCGCACCGGCGCCGTTCCAGTCACCCTTCTGCGGTTTGGCGTCGAACGACACCACCACATCGTGGTCTTCTGCGATGCGATGCAGCAACCAGCGAGCGACGTACAACTGATCGCTCACGGCGAGTGCGTCGAGCGGACCAACTTGGAATTCCCACTGACCAGGCATCACTTCGGCGTTGGTGCCCGAGATGCCGAGACCGGCATCGAGACACGCCTGGGTGTGTGCTTCGATGATTGGGCGACCCATCACGCGACCAGCGCCGACACCGCAGTAATACGGACCCTGCGGCCCGGGTTCACCATCGACTTCGGGGAAGCCGTACGGGCGACCATTGAGTCGCATGAAGGTGTATTCCTGCTCGATGCCATAAATCATGCCGTGCGCCTTGTACTTGGCTGCCGCCGCTGCACACGCCGCACGCGTATTGGTTGGATGCGGCTCGCCAGTTGATGCGAGATACACCTCACACATCACGATGATGTTGCGGCCGCCACGCAGCGGATCTTTGCACCAGAACACTGGCTTCAACATGCAGTCAGACGACTCACCCGTTGCTTGTTCAGTTGACGAACCGTCGAAGCCCCAGATTGGTGGGGTCTTCACCGAGTTCTCAATGATCTTGGTCTTCGAGCGCAGCATCGGTGTGGGCTTTGCGCCGTCGATCCAGATGTATTCGGCTTGGTAGGGCATGACAGGTTTCCTTTCGTAAAACGGGATGTGACAGTTTCGTACAACTTCGTGTCAGCAGCATCATCCGTTTGTAAACGGCGTGTGAAGATGTCGGTGTC
>RFMM01000167.1 GCA_009927665.1 Actinomycetota bacterium | reverse complement strand
GCCGCTGAGTCGTGCGGCCAGCGCGTGCTCTTCGTTGAGCCAGCGCAGTACCTCGCCGCGATCGAATCGTTGTACCGCGACGGTTTCACGATGTGTGTCGACCTGACGGCCGTCGACTATCTCGCGCACGCGGGCCGCAGTGTGCCCGTCGGCGTGGTCGCTGAGCGATTCGAAGTCGTGGTCAACTTGCTCTCGGTGGCGCGTCGCGAACGTGTGCGTGTGCGCGTGCAAGTGGCCGACAACGCATCACTCGCATCGATCTTTGACGTTCATCCGAGCAGCGAGGCGATGGAGCGTGAAGTGTTCGACATGTTCGGCATCAGCTTCGATGGTCATCCCGACTTGACGCGCATTCTCATGCCCGAAGACTGGGACGGTCATCCGTTGCGCAAGGACTACGCGCAAGGTCGTATTCCCGTGCAATTCAAAGGTGCAGCGTCATGACGGTCGTCGACGCTGGCGCCAAGATCACCTCTGCAGGAGCTGCCACCAGTGAAGGCGGCCAAGAGTTGCGTTCGCGCAGCGAGATTTCACAAAAGGCGTTGATGCGCGAAGCCGGGGCAGTGCTGCGCTTGAGCGAGTCGGCTGCGGCCGCACTCAGTGACGTTGCTGGCGACGTCGGCGAAGACCAGTCGATGATCATCAACATGGGCCCGCAACACCCGAGCACACACGGTGTGTTGCGCCTGATGCTCGAGTTGCAAGGCGAAACCGTTCTGCGCTGCAAGCCGATCATCGGCTATTTGCACACCGGCATGGAAAAGACAGGTGAGTCACTCTCTTACCTGCAGGGCGGCACCAACGTGACGCGCATGGATTATCTCTCGCCGCTCAACAACGAGCTGGTGTTCTCGATGGCAACAGAGAAACTGCTCGGTATCGACGGCGATATCCCTGAGCGAGCGCAGTGGATGCGCATGCTCTTGTCAGAGCTCAACCGCATGAGCAGCCACCTGTTGTTCATGGCGACCAACGGCATGGATCTCGGCGCCGTCTCAATGATGCTTTACGGCTGGCGAGAGCGCGAAGAAGTGCTGCGGTTCTTTCAGAAGGTCACGGGTTTGCGAATGAACCACAACTTCATTCGCCCCGGTGGTCTTGCTGCCGACCTGCCGGCCGGCTGGCGCGACGACGTGCTGCACCTGCTCGACATGTTGCCGCCACGACTCGCAGAGTACGAAGTGCTGATGACTGGTCAGCCCATTTGGCGCGAGCGCCTGCAGGGTGTCGGTGTCATCACGCAGAGCGAAGCGCTGGCTCTCGCCGCGACCGGACCAATTTTGCGTTCAACCGGTTTGGCATGGGATCTGCGCCGCGACCTGCCATATCTCAAGTACAACGACGTCGAGTTTGACGTTGTCGTCGGCGCTCACGGTGACGCCTATGACCGTTACGCCATTCGTTTGAATGAGATTCGTGAGTCGATGAAAATCGTGCGTCAGATCTTGGATCGCATGCCATCGGGTGACTATCGCATTCAGAACAAGAAGGTCACGCCGCCGCCGCGTGGCCGCATCGATGAGTCGATGGAAGCACTCATCCACCACTTCAAGATCTTCACCGAGGGTTTCAAGGTGCCCGAAGGTGAGGTGTATGTCGCCATCGAGTCGCCGCGTGGTGAGATTGGTTGCTACATCGCGAGTGACGGCTCGTCGGTGCCGTATCGCATGCACGTGCGCGCGCCGAGTTTCGTCAACGTGCAGTGCTTGCCACACATGATGCGCGGCGGTCTCGTCGCCGACGCGGTTGCAGTGATTTCTTCGATCGACCCCGTGCTGGGCGAGGTCGACCGATGAGTCGACTCAACGACGCCCGCCTCGAGACGGCACACGAAATTATCGGCCGGTTTCCGCGCAAGAAGTCGGCGCTCATTCCTCTGTTGCATCTCGCGCAAGAACAAGACGGTTATGTCGCCCAAGATGCGATGGTGCACATCGCTGAATTGCTCGATCTCGCACCAGCCGAGGTGTACGGCACCGCGAGTTTCTACGAGATGTTCAAGTTCCATCCGGTCGGCAAGTACTGCATCAATATCTGCACGAACATCTCATGCCAACTCGTCGGCGCGTGGAACCTGCTGCACCATGCCGAAGAACGCCTCGGCATCAAGGCTGGCAGCACCACCGACGACGGCATGTTCACCATCGAAGACGTCGAGTGCATCGCAGCATGCACCGAAGCGCCTGCGCTGCAGGTGAATTACCGCTATCGCTACAAAGTGACGCCCGAATCGTTCGACCAGATGGTGAGCGACCTCGAAGCAGGTCGGCTCGTGGGCGAAGTTCCGTTGCACGGCACGCTCGCCACGGTGCGCCAAGAGACGACGGCTACCTGGAGCAACCGCGGTAGCGAAGCCCAAGCGAAAGTTGACGAGCGATGAGCGTGCCAAGCGGTCCGCGCATCATCACCTCGCGGTTCGACGTTGCCGATGGGCACACCTATGCCGGCTATGTGCGCACCGGTGGCTACGTCGCATTACGCAAGGCCGTCGGTTCGATGACGCGCAGCAGGTGCACGACGAAGTGAAGGCTGCCGAGATTCAAGGTCGCGGCGGGGCGGGCTTTCCGGCCGGCACCAAGTGGGGCTTTCTTCCTGCCGACGTGCATCCGCGTTATCTGGTGATTAACGGTGACGAGAGCGAACCTGGCACCTATAAAGACCGATTGCTGATGGAGCGTGATCCGCATCAGTTGATTGAGGGCATCGTCATTGCGTGTTACGCACTGAACGCCGCACAGGCGTTCTTGTACGTGCGCGGCGAGATGGCGCTCGCCCAAGAGCGTCTTGCGCAGGCGCTAAATGATGCATACGCCAACAACATGGTCGGCAAGAACATTTGTGGCAGCACCTTCTCGGTTGACATCACGCTCACGTGGGGCGCCGGTGCCTACATCGTCGGCGAAGAGACGGCGCTGATTGAGAGTCTGGAAGGTGAGCGCGGCATGCCGCGACTGAAGCCCCCGTTTTTCCCAGCCGTGAAGGGTTTGTACATGCAGCCGACGATCGTGAACAACGTCGAGACGCTCGCCAACGTGCCCTACATCGTCAGCTCTGGTGGCAGCGAATTCAAGGCGATCGGCGCACCAACATCGACCGGCATGCGCATGTTTGCCGTGAGCGGACACGTGAAGAAACCCGGTGTATTCGAAGTGCCGAATGGTGTCACGACGTTTCGCATGTTGTTTGAAGCCCCCGAATACTGCGGCGGCGTTCGTGATGGTCGCAACGTGAAGGCGTTCATTCCCGGTGGCGCTTCGGCGATGTGGTTTTTTCCCGAACACCTTGACATGGCGCTCGATAAGCCGACGGTCGACAAGGCTGGCTCGATGCTTGGTTCAGGCGCCATCGTCGTGATGGACGACACCACTGACATGGTGGCGGCGTGTTGGCGCATCGTGCGCTTCTTTGCTCGCGAGTCGTGCGGCAAGTGCACGCCGTGCCGTGAGGGCACCACGTGGCTCGAGCGGGTGTTGAAGCGAATTCTCGACGGCCACGGTCGCCCCGAAGACATCGATTTGCTCATGGAAGTGAGCGAGAGCATCAGCCCAGGCATCGCTTGGCCGCCGCGGCAGACCACCATCTGCCCGCTTGGGCCGTCGGCCGTGTCGCCGATTGCCTCGGCGGTGCGACGCTTCCGCCACGAGTTCGACCACTACATCGCCCATGGGCGACCGATCGATGGCGTTGAGTCGCCGTTTGCCGTCGCTGCGGCAAGTCACGCATAGAGGTGATGATGACGACTCGGATGACGACACGATGACCGACACTGCAGCGCCGAAGACCACGGTGTCCGTCACCATCAACGGTCGCGCCGTTGAGGCGAAACCTGGGCAATTGTTGATTGACGCCTGCGAACAATCGGGCTCGTTCGTACCGCACTTCTGTTATCACCCACGCATGTCGCCCGTCGGCATGTGTCGCCAGTGCATCGTTGAAGTCGAAGGCCCCCGCGGCAAGGCGCTGGTCGTGTCATGCATGACGCCAGTGGCTGAAGGGCAAGTGGTGTCGACGACTTCTGAGCCCGCCAAGCGCGCGCAAGAAGGCGTGCTCGAATTGCTGCTCGCCAATCATCCACTTGACTGCCCGGTGTGTGACAAGGGCGGCGAGTGTCCGCTGCAAGACCAGGCGTTTTCACATGGCCCGGGCGAGAGCCGCTATGTCGAAGAAAAGCGCCACTATGAAAAGCCGATTCCGATCAGTGACATCGTGTATCTCGACCGCGAGCGCTGCATCTTGTGCGACCGCTGCACGCGTTTCGCGAGTGAAGTCGCTGGCGACCCCTTGATTTCGTTCACCAGTCGCGGCAACAACACGCAGGTGATGACGTTCCCCGACGAGCCGTTTGCGAGTTATTTCTCGGGCAACACCGTGCAGATCTGCCCAGTTGGTGCGCTCACCGCGTCGCCGTATCGCTTCAAAGCCCGCCCGTGGGACCTCGACCAGGTCGAAAGCACCTGCACCACGTGCAGCGTCGGTTGCCGCACGGTCGTGCAGAGCAGTCGTGATGAACTCGTGCGATACCAGGGTGTCGACATCGAATCGGTCAACTGGGGTTGGTTGTGCGACCGCGGTCGCTTCAATTTCGAAAGTGTGAATTCCAAAGAACGAGTTGGTGTGCCACTCGTGCGCACTAATGGCGCACTTGGTGAAACCACATGGTCGACGGCTCTTGACGCAGCGGGTCGACTGTTGCGCACGATTCTCAACGATCGCGGACCCAACGCTGTCGCTCTTCTCGGCGGGGCTCGTGGCACCAACGAAGATGCCTATGCGTGGGCGTTGCTTGCCGATGCGCTCGGTATCACCGCCCGCGATGCTCAACTCGGCGACGGTCTGCCCGCCGAGGTGTTCTCATTGCCGCAGGCCACGATTGCCGATGCGTGCAGTTCGTCGACGGTCGTGTTGCTTGCCCCCGATCTCAAAGAAGAATTACCGGTGCTCTATCTGCGCTTGCGTGACGCAGCAGAGAAGCGTCGCACGCGCATCATCGAAGTGTCACCCAAAGAGACCGGACTCTCGCGCTACGCATGGAAGTCGGTGCGCAATGAACCAGGCGATCAGGCCCGAGTCATCGCAGATCTCTGCGCCAGCCCCGCTGTGCGCGAACAGCTTGGCAAGGGTGCAGTCACTGTGGTGCTCGGTCGTGGCAACCTCGCCGAGTCGCCTGATTATGCGCTCTTTGCCGCTGGGGTAGTGCTCGCCGCACAACCCGAAGCGCGGGTTCTGCCCGTGGTGCGCCGCGGCAACGTGCGTGGCGCGGTTCTCGCTGGTCTGACTCCGCGTTCAGAGAACGGCGATGCCGCTTCTGCGTTGAGCCGTGCCGCAGCCGGAGAAGTCGAGTGCCTGATTTTGCTCGGAAGCGACCCCATCAGCGACATGCCCGACGCCGATCTCGTGCGCCGAGCCTTTGCCAGCGTCAAGCATGTGATTGCCATCGATACGTTCGTGACCGAATCAGCACGCCAAGCCGAAGTGTTTCTGCCGGCGTCGGCCTACGCCGAGAAGATTGGTACCACCACCAACTGCGAAGGTCGCATCAGTGACGTGGCGCAGAAGATCACTGCGGTTGGTACTGCGCGACCCGACTGGATGATCGCTGCTGAACTCGCGATGGAACTCGGCCTCGATCTCGGGTTCGCTAATTACCGCGAGCTTCACGACAAGATGACCGCGAGCGTGGCGGCGTTCACCTCCGCTGCAGATGCTGTGGCCGTGCGTCGAGAAGGCGTTGTCGTTGCTCACGCCCCCGCAGTGCGCATCACCGCAAAACCACAGACAGCTGCACCGCGTCTGAGCCACCACGTCCGTCTGCTTGTCTCACGAGTCTTGTACGACCGCGCGATCGGCACGGCGCAAAGCCCGTCGCTGGCAGGGCTGGCTCGTGAGGCAGCCGTACACCTGCACCCGGGTGATGCGCAACGACTTGGTGTGCGCGAAGGTGCCGAAGTTCGTGTTGCCGCCAACGATGCCGCGGTTGTTCTGCCCGTCGTGTTCGATGAGTCGCTTGCGCGCGGCGTTGCCTTCGTGCCGTTCAATCAGCACGGCAGCGACATTCGCAACATCATTCGCCACGACGTGCCAGTCACCGATGCGCTGATCGAGGTCATCTGATGTTTGCCCTTGATCCGATGCTTGAGGGCGACGTGCTGTGGACTCCGCTGCTCATCGTCGTTCTCAAGGTGCTGGTTGTTTTTGTCGTTGGGCTCGTCGCCACGATGTTGATGGTGTGGTTCGAGCGCAAAGTGATTGCCGGCATGCAGAACCGCATCGGCCCGAACAAGGCCGGCCCATTCGGGCTCTTGCAGACGCTCGCTGACGGCATCAAGCTCTTCTTCAAAGAAGACCTGTTGCCACGCCGCTCTGACCGTTTCGTCTTTGCGCTCGCGCCGTTCTTGGCGTTTGTTCCGGCGTTCTTGTCATTTGCGATCATTCCGCTTGGTGGTGACTTCCGCGACGGCAACGATGGTCTCGTCACCTGGTTCGGGGTCGAAACCCGCGTGCAACTCGCCGACCCCCACGTTGGTGTGCTCTTTGCGCTGGCGATCTCGTCAATCGCGGTGTATGGCATCATGCTCGCCGGCTGGTCAAGTGGTTCGAAGTATCCGCTGCTCGGTTCGGTGCGCGCTTCGGCGCAGATGGTGAGTTACGAAGCCGCGCTCGGCCTCTCACTTGCCAGCGTCTTGCTCGTCGCTGGCACGCTCTCGACGAGCGGCATTGTGTCGGCGCAAGCGACGCTGACCGATTGGCATCTCATCTCGACCGGCATCGTACCGTTCTTCATTTTTCTCATTGCTGCAACCGCCGAGCTCAATCGTCCACCGTTCGACCTGGTTGAGGCTGAACAAGAACTCGTCGGTGGCTTCAATACCGAATATTCGTCGATTCGGTTCGCCCTCTTCTATCTGGCTGAATTCATGAACACCGTGTCGATGTCGGCGCTCATCGTGACGCTGTTCTTTGGCGGCCCACAACCGATTTCGTTCAACGGGTTCACACTCGATATTCCGTTCGTGCCGAACGGGCTCGAAGGCACCATTTGGCTCTTGCTCAAGGTGCTCGTCTTCCTCTATGTCTATGTGTGGTTCCGTGCCACTTTGCCTCGCCTGCGCTACGACCAGCTGATGGACCTTGGTTGGAAAGTGCTGATCCCTGGCTCGCTCGGCTGGTTCTTGCTCTTGGCGGCACAGCGCCTGGCCCGTGATCTGGGTTGGAATATTTTCGTAACGACGGCTGGTTCGGTGGTGGTGCTTGGCGTGTGTTACGCGCTGATGCTCGCCGCGTTTGCCACGAGCAACAAGACTCGAGAGTCGCAAGGAGTGCAGTTCTAAATGGGTTACCTCGGCGGATTCCTCGTTACCTTTCGGCAGCACGGTCGCAAGAATCGTGTGACGACCCAGTACTCGGGCGGTCGTCTCTTCAAGCGCAAGAAGCGCAACGCCGAGACGATGGACGAAAAAATCGACAAGCCCGAGCGCTTGCACGGCCGTCACGTGCTGAACCGCTACGAAGACGGCATGGAGAAGTGCATCGGTTGCGAATTGTGTGCCGCGGTATGCCCCGCCAAGTGCATTCACGTGCGCGGTGCCGATAATGATCCAGACAACCCAACCTCGCCCGGTGAACGCTTCGGTTGGATCTACGAGATCAACTACCTGCGTTGCATTCACTGTGACCTTTGCGTCGAGGCATGCCCGACCGAAGCCATCACCGAGACGAAGCTGTTCGAATTCTCGTTCACCAATCGCAAAGATGCGATCTACACCAAGAACGAACTGCTCGTCGGCGATGACGGTCAACCCAAGCACCTGCCGTGGGAAGACTGGCGCCCCGGTGAAGACCAGCACACTTCGGCGTGGATGCGTGCGACAGCGCCGGCCGGTGACGCGAGCTTCGTTGGCGTGGTTTCGTGGGCAGGAGAACTCGGTTACGGCGTGCGCGCCGCCGAAGCCGCGCAAGCGACAGCCGACAGCGGCGCCGCATCGGCAGACAAGCAGCACTAATGCAACTGATCGTTTTCGTTCTGGCGAGTCTGATGATGATTCTCGGCGCGGTGGGCGTGGTGACCCGCAAGAACCCTGTGCACGCTGCCCTCTCACTCGTGCTCACACTCTTTGGTGTCGCGGTGCACTTTGTGTCGCTCGAGGCCTATTTTCTCGCCGCGGTGCAGATCATCGTCTATGCGGGCGCAATCGTCGTGCTGTTTTTGTTCGTCATCATGCTGCTCGGTGTCGACAAAGCTGAAGACATCAGCACTGAACCGCTGGTCACCCAGCGCTGGTTGGCGGCTGTGGCTGGTCTCGGGCTGCTCGGTCTGCTCGTGGTTGCAGTCGCCCGTGGCGCCGACATGCTCACGACGCGATCTGAGGGTCTCGCCACTGAGGTGCAGAACGCAAGCGGCGATGCGAACATTCAGCAGTTGGCGCGCTCCGTTTTCGGTGACTACGTCGTGGCGTTCGAGCTCACCTCGGTGCTGCTCGTCGTGGCAGTCGTCGGCACCGTCATGTTGGCGCGCAAGCGCACGGCAGGCGAGGCGTGATGCCAGCCCCAACCACACTCTCGTATCTCGTGGTCGCTGCACTGGTGTTTGTGATTGGCGCGGTTGGCGTGATGGTGCGGCGCAACCCGCTGATCATGTTCATGTGCATCGAACTGATGCTCAACGCCGTGAACCTGTCGTTCGTGGCACTCGCTCGCGAACTCACCGATATCGACGGCCAGTCGATCGTGTTCTTCGTTCTCGTCGTTGCCGCCGCAGAGGTCGTGGTCGGCCTCGGCATCATTGTGGCAATCATGCGCAATCGCTCATCACTCACCGCCGATGATCTCGCAGAACTGAAGGGCTGAGCCGTGCTTAATCTCGTTTGGTTGATTCCCGCCCTGCCACTCGCTGGTGCGCTCGTGCTGATCGTCTTCGGTTCACGAATCGGCGAGCCGCGAGCCGGGTGGCTGGCCACGCTTGCTACCGCATCATCGTTCGCAGTGACGGTCGCGGTGTACTTCGACTTGCTCGGTCGCAGCGTTGAAGAGCGTTCGCACGTCGTATCACTCTTCGAGTGGATTCCGGTCGGTTCTCTGCAGATCGATTTGGCATTTCTTGCCGACCCGTTGAGCGTCACGATGGCACTGTTTGTCACGGGCATCGGATCACTGATCCACCTCTACGCCATCGGCTACATGCACGGCGACCCGAAGTTTGCCAAGTTCTTCTTGTATCTGAACCTGTTCGTGTTTTCGATGTTGATGCTCGTGCTCGGTGAGAATCTGCTCGTGACCTTCCTCGGGTGGGAAGGCGTGGGTGCCTGCTCATACTTCCTCATCTCGTTCTGGCACACCCGCGACAGTGCGGCGGTCGCCGGCAAGAAGGCCTTCGTCACCAACCGCATCGGTGACTGGGGCGTGATGACGGCGATGTTCGTTGCGTTCTCCACCGTCGGTTCGGTGTCGTACGGCGCCATCAACGAAGCAGCCCATGAAGGTTCGATCTCGAAGGGCGCCATCTCGGCAATCGCGATGTTGCTCTTCGTTGGCGCCTGCGGCAAGAGCGCGCAACTCCCGCTGTATTTCTGGTTGCCCGATGCGATGGAAGGCCCGACGCCTGTGTCGGCACTCATTCACGCCGCAACGATGGTGACCGCGGGTGTGTTTCTCATGACGCGCGTAGGCCCCGTGCTGGTTGAGTCTTACGGCTGGGTGCCCGACACGGTCGCTGCAATTGGTGCAGCCACTGCACTGTTTGCCGCCACGATTGCCGTCGCGCAAACCGATATCAAACGCGTGCTCGCGTATTCGACCGTGTCGCAACTCGGCTTCATGTTCCTTGCCATCGGCTCTGGTGCGTTCGTCGCCGCGATTTTCCACATGGTGACGCATGCGTTCTTCAAGGCGCTGCTGTTCCTGGGTTCGGGCTCGGTGATTCACGGCATGCACCACGAACAAGACATGCGCAAGATGGGCGCGCTGCGGGCTGCCATGCCGATTACGGCGTTCACGTTCATCATCGGCTGGTTGGCGATTGCCGGCGTGCCGCCCTTTGCGGGCTTCTGGTCGAAAGACGAAATCTTGCTCTATGTCTATGCCGACAATCGACTGCTGTATGCAGTCGGCATGATCACGGCGCTGCTTACCGCGTTTTATATGACGCGCCAAGTGGTGATGGTGTTCTTCGGTGACGCGCGGTGGCACGATGCGTCGGCTGAGCATGGTGCGCACGGCGATTTCACGCCGCATGAGAGCCCGCGGTGATGTTGATTCCGCTCGTTGTGCTGTCGGTGTTGTCGGTGATTGGTGGTGCGATGCAGCTGCCGTTCAGCAAGAACCTGCACTTCCTTGAGCATTGGCTCGAACCCGTGGTCGAAGAATCAGAGCGCAGCATCAAGGGCACCTGGGCATACGACAACAAATACGTGCTGCTCGGCGTCGCCATCGTCGTGGCGTTGGCGGGCATCGCGTTGTCGCTGGCGGTCTATGCCAAGCGTCGCCTGCCCGCAGTCGAACCCAAGGTGTTGGAGAACGCGTGGTACTACGACGCCACGGTGGCGCGAATCGTGGGCGGCCCAGGCGTGGCTGCGTTCGATGGAATCACCCGATTTGATGCGCGTGTCGTTGACGGAGCCGTGAACGGCGCTGGAGCTCTCGCGCGCGGTGTCGGTTCGGTCGTGCGCCGCTCGCAAACGGGTTTCGTTCGGGCGTATGCGGCGATCATTGCACTTGGCACCGTCGTGCTGCTCGCCTGGTTCGTCTGGCGGGGGTGGTTGGCGTGACACCTGCATCGCTTGCTGCTTCGTCGAGTGCACTCGGGTTTCCGATCCTCACTGCGCTCGTCGTGATGCCTCTTGTTGGCGCACTTGGCGTGCTGTGGTTCGGCAGGTTGCGCAACGAGTGGACCAAACTCATCGCACTAGTCGCGAGCATTACGACCGGCGCACTCAGCCTTTGGGTCTTGCAGGCGTTTGATACTTCTGACGCGGGCTTCCAGTTCGTCTCATTGCACGAGTGGATTCCTGCCTGGGGCATCTCGTGGCATCTTGGCATTGACGGAATCTCCCTCTTTCTCGTGGTGCTCACTGGTGTGTTGTTTCCGCTCGTCATCGCCGGTGTCGACCCACATCACGACGAGCGGCCGTACCTGGCCTGGCTGCTCGTGCTCGAAGCGGGTGTGATGGGGTCGTTTGTCAGCCTTGACCTCTTTCTCTTCTTTGTGTTCTTTGAGATCGTGCTCGTGCCGATGTACTTCCTCATCGGCGGATGGGGCTATGACCAGCGCGTCTACGCCGCCACGAAGTTCTTTCTCTTCACGATGGCCGGCTCGGCATTCCTCTTGGTGGGCATCGTCGCCACTGCGATGTTGTCGCGCGACGCGGTGGGCGAAATCACCTTCGATGTAGTGCGTCTCGCTGAACAAGGCTCACTCTCGGTCGATGCCGGCCGTTGGTTGTTCGTTGCTTTCGCGATTGCCTTTGCGGTGAAGGTGCCGCTCTTCCCGGTGCACACGTGGCTGCCCGACGCACACACGCAGGCGCCGACTGCGGGTTCGGTGATTCTGGCGGGAGTCTTGCTAAAGATGGGCACCTACGGGCTCTTGCGTTTTGGCGTGTATCTCTTCCCCGAAGCCAGTGTGTGGGCGCGACCAATGCTCTACACGCTCGCGGTCATCGGCATCATTTACGGCGCGATTGCCGCGACGATGCAGAAGGACTTGAAGCGACTCGTCGCTTACTCGAGCGTCGCGCACCTCGGTTTCATCGTGCTCGGCACGTTTGCGCTCACCGACCAATCAGTTTCAGGTGGCGTCATGCAGATGGTGAATCACGGCGTGTCGACGGGTGCGCTGTTCTTGCTCGTCGGCATGATCTATGAGCGCCGTCATACCCGCCAGATTGCCGAGCTGCGCGGTTTGCAACAGGTCGCACCGGTGTTCGCCGGCTTCTTCATGATCGTGATGCTCTCGTCGATCGGTCTGCCGGGACTCAACGGTTTCGTCGGTGAGTTCCTCATTTTGATTGGCTCGTTCGACACGGCTCGCTGGTGGGTGATCATCGGCACCGTTGGCGTTGTGCTCGCCGCGCTCTATCTGCTCTGGGCTTATCAGCGGGTCTTTCACGGTGAACCCGACGAAGCCAATCGTGGCTTTGCCGAGTTGCGTCTGCGTGAAGGGCTGCTGCTCTCTGCCTTCGTCGCCATCATCATCTTCACCGGCGTGTATCCGAAACCCATGCTCTCGCGCATCGAACCCAGCGTGAAGGCGCTCATTGAACACGTTGAAGCACGCACCGACTATCGCCAGCCCGTGCAGGGCCTCGCGGGGGAGTAACCGATGGACGTCACCGCCGACTTCATGCCCCCCACCATCGAGTGGTTTGCCCTCTCGCCGTATATCGCGTTGTTGGCTGGCGCTCTCGTGCTGCTCCTGGTCGGCTCGCTCACCCCGCGCTGGCCACGCGGCTGGTATGCGATCGTCGCCGCAACCACGGCAGGAGTCGCCGCGGTGCTCGCCGGTCTGCAGTTTGCCGCCCTCGAAACCGAAGCTGCTCGCACGCTGGTGAAGGGCACCATCGCCCATGACCGCTTCGGTCTGTTGGCAATCATCGCGGTGTGCTTCACCGTGGTGATGTCGGCGATGACGACTTCAGATGCAGCATCGCACGATTCACTCGACACGCGTTCCAAATCGGCATCGCGTGACTCGCTCGAGCCCTACGCGCTCATGCTTACTGCGGCGCTCGGCGCAGCCGTGATGGTAAGTGCCAATGACTTGCTCGCCGTGTTCCTCGGCATCGAGATTCTCAGCCTCTCGCTC
>RFMM01000090.1 GCA_009927665.1 Actinomycetota bacterium | reverse complement strand
ACGACCGGTCAGAAAGTTGTGCTTGAAGCCGCCAAGACCATTGTCGAGAACATCTTGCACCGCACTCATGCCGCACCTGCTTCACGGCCATCGGGCAGCGAGCGACCATCGAGCCCGACAATCTTGACTCCGGCGCGTGCCGTCGGCAATGCCGATACGTCGGAGACAGGTCGTTCCTTGGACACCGGGCCCCACTCGAGTGCACCGCGCGCCACCATGTAGACGAAGGCGACAAAGAACACCGCGCTGAACGCAATCATCTCCCAGAAACCGAAGGCGCCGAGCGACTCGCGGGCGACTGCATAGGGGTAGGCAAAGATGATTTCAATATCGAACATGATGAAGAGCATCGCGACGATGTAGAACGACACCGGAAACCGCTCTGGTGACTCGCGGCTCGGCACGATGCCGCATTCATACGGAGCATCTTTGGCCGAGTTCGGTCGCTTCGGCGCAAGCAGTTTCGACGCAACGAGCGAGAGCACACCAAAAATCACTGCCAGCGCAGTAAGTACGACGATCGGCAGATACTGACCCATCGTCACCCCCGAGCGAGCGGGATCAGACCTTTTCGAGCTCGCGAGCCCGCGCGAGGTTCTCGCGCAGGATCAGATCGCGGCGATGCAACAGCCAACACAAAATGACGAAGACGATAAGCGAACCGAACGTGATGAGCATCGCCGGCTGTCGCTTGTTGCCGAGGTCGCGGACCATATGTACGTAACGACGCTCTTGTGTCTCATCGATCTTCGGTCGGGCTGGCGCGCGACCCGGCTCGACTCGTTGTGGCACGACGGGCGCAACTTCAACCAGCGCATAACGCGGTTCGTGGAAGAACGCAATGAAGTCGAGTGAGTCGTTGATCTTGGGCCAGCGGTCACCGCCACGGTCGAAGACCGCCACCGAAACGAATTCACCCGCGGCAAACTCCTCTGCTTGGTTGATGAGGATTTCGTCGGAGGCTGCGACCGCCTGACCTCGTTGCGGATCCGATTCATCGAGCTTCACCCAACCCTCGCTCGCAAGTGCCGTCGCGACCAAGTCGGCATTCTGCGTCGGCGAGGCTTCAAGCTTGAGAGGCTGTTCGAGAATGCCGACAGTTTGCAGCAACTCGCCGTCGCGAATGATGGTGGCGGGAGCGGCTTCTTTCCACGATGGTTCGCGACCCTTCAAACCAATGCCGTACGTCCACCAGATCGCACCCATCGCCACCATCCACCCGAACAGACCGGCGAGAATGACGAGAAATCCGAGGCGTGCACCGAGATTGGTACCCACGACGAGGTAGGTGCCACCGATAAGTACGACCACGGCAATGATCACAACGGTGTAACCGCGCAACTGCGGCTGCCAATTGATGGCAAGTGTCGTGAGCAGATCCATCAGAGACCGCGCACGTATTCGACGATGGCTTTGATCTGGTCTTGGGTCAGCATCGCACCGAAGCCGGGCATGCGGCCGCCACCCTGACCCTGTTCGCCGTACTTTTTGCCGTATTCGCTGCCGGCCGAGATGAACGCGATCATGTCTTCTTGGTTGGGGAACTGACGAACCGATGAGCCGCCAGTGAGGTTCGGGCCGAATGCTCCACCGCCGGTGATCTGCGGCTCGCCGTATGACCAGCCCTTGGTATGGCAGCGTGCGCATGAATAGTTGCCTGAACCGAGATCAAGATTGAACAAAGCCTCACCCAGTGATGCATACGTTCCGGCCTTCACCAACCGTTCAGCTTCGGCCTGAATTTCCTGCTGCTTTGCCACCGGCAGGTGTCCACCATCGCACATCTTTGCGTCTTGCGTCGGATCGGTGCAGTCTTCACGAGGCACCTGCACGCTCTTCAAATAGTCAATGACGGTCTGAATCTGCTGTTCGTTCATCGGACCGCCGCCAACGAGACCCCATGCCGACATCGGCGAGAAGGGGCGTCCATAGTTCAGGATGAATCGAACCTCTTCTTCGCTGTAGCGATAAAAAACGGTATTGATCGCAGGTGCTTTCCAGTTCACTGACTTCACTTCACCTGTCTTTGGGTCAGTCACCGCAAAGGCCGCAACACCGCCACCACCATTCATGCCACCGTGGCATCCGGCGCAGTTGAATCCGCCATCCGCAGTAGCGGCGAACAGACCACTACCCCACAATTCGAACTTGTGCTCAAATTCCTTTTCCGCCCCAGCCTGACGACCTGGCTCGAGAATCCAATACAACGGCAGAGTCACGGTGATAACCGCGAGGAAAGCAAGCCCGAGCAACTGCGTGCGCTCAAGTTTCTTGCCTTCGAGTGTCTCGTCGTCGTAATACTCCTTGCGATTGGCGGCAAGTTCGATTTCCGAACCGATTTCTGCGCGACTCGAGCGAATGTTGAAGAACGCATACAGCGCCCAACCACCGATGGCAGTGACGAGCACAATCCACGCGAGCGTGGTGGTGACATCGGCGAACACGGGAGTCATGGAATCAGTGCCCACCCGTCGAGCCAACGCAGTGCGGACCTTCAGATTCTTGGCCCGTGGTGTTCGTGCCGATGGCCGCGCCGCCGAACACTGCTCCGGTGTCGATTACCACGCTGCCGTTATTGATTGATACCGCAAAATGGTCCATGCCGCGCGGTGCTGGACCGCCCTTTTTCTCACCGACTCGGTTGTATTGCGACCCGTGACACGGACATTCAAACCACTGTGAGGTCGGACAGTTCGGCACTCGACAGCCAAGATGTGGACACTTTTGGTACAAAGCGACGATGCCTGCCTGCATGCCCGTGAAGACGGGGGCTTGGCGGCCGTAAACCGCCTCAGCTTTCGCCAACGACTCCTTGGGATATTCCGTTAGCCAAGCGCGCGCCTCTGGCAAGTACAAGAAGCCCTTGTTTGAACGGATACCCGCAATGATGTCATCCAACTTGCCGGCATTGATCTTTGAACCGAAGCCACCCTCTGCACCCTTCCAGAGATAGCTAATGACCGCGGCACCGAAACCGCCAAGGCCGGCACTGAACAAGGTGATGGTTGCGCGATTGAAGAACTGGCGCCGAGACACGCCGATGACTTCGGGATCGGGCGGAGAGAATGGTGCGACGGCCACACTCTGGGGCACGGCCAGCGCAGTCGAACTCGCTGCAACTGCTTCGCGCTCGTAGTCACGGCCTTTGGCCTTCACATCGGCATCGGTGTCGCGCGAACGAGTTTCGCGCGAGAGCACTCCCGTGGCGTCTTTGCGACGTGCGGCAGTGAGCACCACGATTGCGCCAAGCACGGCAAGCACTGCAACGGCGACGATGAGGATGGTGGTGGTGTTCATGGTTTAGAGCTCGAAGAAGATTCCATCACGCCACGGGAACGTGAAGTTATAGCCAGGACCGCGGAAGAACGAGCTAATGATGACGAGTACCGCCCAGAACATCATGTGCACCGTCATAAGGCTGGTGATGAACTTGCGATTCTCGGGTTTGTTGGAGGCATTGCGGTCTAGGTAGGGCGCGAAAATGAGCAAGATGAGACCCATGCCCGGAATCGTGACACCCGCAATCATCGGGTGGAACATCGTCAGCAACTCTTGCAAGCCCATGAAGTACCACGGAGCCTTCGA
>RFMM01000256.1 GCA_009927665.1 Actinomycetota bacterium | reverse complement strand
GAGCCAGCGTCACCCAGCCGCGACACTAGTTTCGTGGTGATGGCACTTGTCCCAAATTCGGCACCGCACCAGGTTTCAGCCGTTGTGCCCGTCTACCGCGTGGCTGATCAGCTTGGCTCACTACTCCATGAGCTTCAGCAACTAGCGACGACTCAGACAACTCCACAAGGTCGACCGTTCGTCATCAGCGAAATTGTTGTCGTTTATGACGGCGGGTCACTGGACGGCGCTGCGAAACTCAAGGCGTTGACGAGTACTTCGCTAGGCACGAGGGTTGTCTGGCTCTCGCGAAATTTCGGCCAGCATCCAGCGACTTTGGCTGGCATGTCGGCAAGTGCTGGCGAGTGGATCGTCACATTGATGAAGATGGGCAGTTTCCCCCCTCCGAGATTGGGATACTTCTCGATCATGCGCTCAATGAACGAAGCCCGGTCATCTACGGGCAACCGTTGCAGCCCACCAATCACTCACTCTGGAGGCGAATCGGGTCGTGGACGGCTCGCTCGATCTTCAATCTGGCGACTGACTCGCGCGAGTGGTCTCGCTTCAGCAGTTTTCGATTGATTCTCGGTGAGATAGGCCGCAGCGTTGGCGCCTACTGCACGAACGAGACGTATCTCGATGTCGCACTTACCTGGGTGAGCCCCAGAAGCGCAAGTGTTGCGGTCACCTATCGTCAACCTCCGACAACTTCTGGCTATAGCTTTTCGCGACTGTTCGCCCATTTCATGCGAATGTTTCTCACGATGGGTACACGACCCATGCGACTTTTTGCAGTGCTTGGCTCGATTGCCTCCCTTGGAGGATTCTTACTTTCGGCCGCACTCGTCTACCGACGGCTGGTCCTCGGGTTTCCGACTGGGTTTGCATCAACCCTGGCCCTCCTTCTCGTGCTTACCGGGCTATTGCTCCTCGGGCTCGCCGTCTTGTCGGAATATGTGGGCCTGATTGTTAGGTCAGCAATTGGTCGACCGCTTTATGTTCCCGTGAACGATCCCACCCAGAGTGCGCTCACTCGAGATCAACGAGCGAACCTTCCCTGATTTCAGCACTCGTTGTCGGCGCCACTGGCCTGTTGGGGCGTGCAACGGTGCGCCAATTGCAGCAAGCGCCTTCAGCGGCGGCTGTGCGGCTAGCACAGGTGAACTGGCGCGAGACACGCCTAGCAGAAAATGACCTACTCCGAGAAGTTGAGGCATGGCTGGCGAACACGAATGCAGATCAGTTCGAGGTCTATTGGTGTGCTGGCCGAGCAACACCACGCTCGAGTGACGCAGCAAACTTCGAGGAGCGTCACTTCTTTGCAACCTTTCTTCAGGCCCTTCGGCAGTTCCTATCACCAATTCAGTCATCGCGACTGACGATCTTCTTCTCCTCGAGTGCTGGTGGCGTATATGGCGATACGGGACTTGCGGTCGCGAACGAAGGCTCGAAACCTCGACCAAGTGACGGCTATGGAACCTCCAAGGTGAGCCTTGAGTTGATGCTTTCCGAGTACGCCGAGGCACTGCGTTGTCGTGCGGTCATTGGTCGGATCACTTCGCTCTATGGAACCGACCAAATTCCCAACAAACCGCAGGGCCTCTTCGCACACCTGGCAAACGCAGTAGCAGTCGGGCTACCACTTGAACTCTTCGCAAGTCTTTCGACCACTCGCAACTACCTCGACGTTGAGACTGCGGCGCGAATTACGATCGCCCTCGTTCGCGCGAGTGACTCGAGATTGATTCGCACGCGCAACATCTGCGCCCCACAAAATGTCTCAATTGCTGAGCTCCTCAACATGGCCCGTCAGTTGTCCGGCCGACGGGTACTTGTGCGGCAAGTTGCTATCGAAAACGCCGCAAACTCAAGAATCGAGACCTGTTACCCCGAAGAAGTTGCCCACATCGCGCGAGCCACTCTTGCTGAAGGAATGTCAAGTCTGATAGGTGCTGCTCGACTTCGGATCCTTACCCCTACTACCGGTGGCTCTTCCGCAAGAGCGTTCGCGTAATCATCGGATTTAGCTC
>RFMM01000268.1 GCA_009927665.1 Actinomycetota bacterium | reverse complement strand
AACCGATGGCCTGCGTCGGGCCGCGAAGACGGCAATCGATGATGCGCTGAGAGCGGCGCACACCACGGCAGCAACGCACGCCCCAACTACACCAGTGTTGTCATACAAACCAGTGGCAATCACTGTGAGCACACCCCGACCAAACGTGCCTGCGCCGATCACAAGGCCGAAGCCTTTACCTGGGGCCCCTGCGTAAAGGTCAGTGGCAACCGGAATCAAGCTCACGACGCCGTACTCAAACCCGATGATGAACACGGCAAGTGCCGCTAGCCCGATGACGAGCGAACCGTTGAAGCCTGCCAAGAGAGCAGCGCACGGCGCCATCACCAGTGCACCGAGCACGACACTGCGTTCTTTGCCGATGCGGTCGGTGAGTCGTGCGCTCGAAATCGACGCGAACAGCTCACCTGCACCGAGAGCAAAACCGACGGCGGCAATGCCAGTTGCATCGAACCCGTAGTCGTCGGTAAGCCATGCTCCGAACGTGACGAAGAGACATTGACTTGCACCCATCAGCCCGAACATTGACAGCGGCACGAGCCACGTGCCGCGGGTGCTGGTCGCAACGACCTGTGTGTGGGCGACTCGAGGGAGCTCTGCAGCACGGTTCAGTCGCGAGTTGAGCCATACGCCGCACGCAACAACGAACGCTGCACCAAGCACGCACGCCACTCGCCACGACGACACTGCGGTCACGAGACCAAGTAGTGAGACTCCGGCCAGCAGGCTGAGTGCCCACGAGGTTTCAGTGATGCCAACCACTCGACCGCGCCGATCAAACGGAACATGATCGGCAATCCACGCACCCATGCCGAGGTCAAAGCATGACTTCAAGAGATTCAGCAACGTAAGACCGATGGCAAGCACCACCAAGTTCGGAGCGACGGCCATCATCAGCGTGCCAATCGTTGTTCCGATCAGACCAATCATCATCGACAGTCGTCGCGAAACACGATCGACGAACCTGCCGATCAGCGGGGCAAGAAAGCCGGTGAGTTCTGAGACGCTGATCACCCAACCGATGTCGGCAATCGAAACGCCAAAGCCACTGCCCTCTGCGGCGATGATTGCAATAAAGGGTGGTGCGAATCGATAACACGTGTTCGCAGCGAGACGCGTCAGTGTGAAGGGGAAGAGATTTGCCCGCACCTCGCTCGCATAGCCGTCATCGAGCAAGGGTTGCGGCACGCCGTTCGACGCTAGACGGAGTCATTCGTCGTGTCGCGAGCATTCGCCACGAGAGCCACGAAGTCATGGGCTCGCAGTTCGCCTGATTCATCGAGTGAGAACGTGCAGCCCTCGAGGTTGTGCAGTCGGCGATCATGCAAAGCCATGACACGACGAATCGTGCGAATCACCCCGCTGTGACTGACGATCAACGTGTGGTCACCCGACCGTGCAGCATCACGAATGGCCTGCGTCGCGCGGGCGAACACTCGGTCTGGTGGCTCGAAGCCCGGCGGTGTCTTGCGGTCGCGAAGATAGCGAGGCCACGCCGCCTCGATTTCGTCTGCGCGCAGACCTTCCCACGGACCCACGTCAGTTTCCACGAGGCGCTCATCGCTCATCACCACACCAAGACCGAGTTGCTCGGCGATGATTTCTGCGGTCTCATGGGCTCGACGCAGGGTGCTGGCGAGCACCCGGTTCACGGGCACCGCGGCTGCACGCAGGTGCGCAGCTGCGCTGCGAGCTTGTTGTCGACCGGCTTCAGTGAGCGCGATGTCTGCGCGACCCTGCCACTTGCCCAGCACATTCCACTCTGATTCACCATGTCGCACCATCAACACTCGCGCCGTACCGGCTGCGTCGGTCAGTCGGTTGCCTACGTCGTTCGGTCGGTTGCCCATGTCGTTCGGTCGGTTGCCTACGTCGTTCGGTGAATCGCCCATATCGTGCCCGTCGCAGGGTAGTGGCTTGGGTACGCTGACCTCGTGGCACGCGTGCTTCTCTTCGCTTCGGCCCGCGAAGCCGCTGGTCGTTCACGAGAATCGATCGAAGGTGCAACCGTCGCCGAGGTGTTGTCGGTAGCGACGCGACGTTTCGGCCCCAGATTCGAAGCGTTGCTCGGTTCGTGCACGGTGTGGTTGAACGGCGAGAAGTGCACGCCTGACGCTGTCGTTGCCGACGACGACGAGGTAGCGGTGTTGCCGCCGGTCTCGGGAGGTGCATCGGATCCGCAATCGTTGTCGCTCGACGACCTTCGTGCCCAGCGTGACGCACTGCAGCGCGAAGAAGACGCGGTGTCGTTCGTGCGACGTCTTGCTCAAGGCCGCCTTGACATCGCGCGTGAAGAACAGCGTCGACGGGCGGCAGGTGAACCTGCGCCGACCGATGTGACGGGTGGGATCGCTCGTGTTTTCGCGCAAGAGCACGGAGCAGGTTCAAATCGTCCGCCGCGCGATACTCAGCCACCTGACGATCACGCACTGCTTCGTGAACTTGAAGCGCTCTGTGTCGAGGTGGGCTTTGGTGAAGTACGTGAGCTCGACGATGCAGAGTTGGCATCATGTTGTCAGCGAGTTGCCGAATTCGAATCGCGTGTTTCAACACGACGTAAGCAGCTCTTCGCCGACATCGACGTATTCTCCAAAGAGCTCGTTCGTCGCTACCGAACCTCGACGTCAAGCGTCGACGCGTTGCTTGACCAACGCTGATTGACTCGCGACGCTGACGATGCCGAGCCGCAAGCGCCCTGATCTAGGTGCATTCATTCGCCAACAACGAGAGATTGCACAGCAGTCGATTCGTGACCTTGCCAAACGTGCCGGTGTTTCGAATCCGTATCTTTCGCAGATTGAGCGTGGTCTGCGAAAACCGTCGGCCGACATCCTCCAGCAGATTGCTCGCGCACTCGAAATTTCTGCCGAGTCGCTCTATGAGCGGGCGGGCATGCTCGACCCGAAAGACGTTGCACCAAATGCCGTGATTGATGCCATCGCCAACGACTCGGCACTTGATACCGACCAGAAGGCGGCGATGTTGGCGATTTATCGCAGTTTCGTGGCAGGCGACACCGACTCGTAAAGACCCACCCCCGCGCCGATAGGTTCAGGTTTCCCATGGCCGTGCCCCCACGCCAGCGAGTAGCCGTTCTCTCGCTGCACACCTCACCCCTGGTGCAACCGGGCGTCGGAGATGGCGGCGGCATGAACGTCTATGTTCGCGAACTCACGTCGTCGCTCGCCCGCATGGGCGTCGAGTGCACGACCTACACCCGAGCGTGGAAGCGAGATCTGCCTGACGAACTGCAGATCGAACCGAACCATCGTCTCGTGCACGTGCACGCTGGTGACTACGACTTGCCCAAGTCTGAGTTGCTCGGGGTGGTACCCGAGTTCACCGACACGGTGGCCCATCATCTGCGCACGCACTCGCCGGCGCAGGTAATTCATGCCAACTACTGGTTGTCTGGCTTGGCTGGCCACCACTTGAAGCATGACCTGAATCTGCCGCTGATCACTACGTTTCACACCTTGGCACGAGTCAAGGGCATGCACGGCGACCCCGAGTCGCGCGAGCGTGAGGCCATCGAAGCCGCAATCATCGGCTGTAGCGATGCGGTGTTCGTGTCGTGCGACGAAGAGCGACGTCAGTTTCGCAGTCTCTACGGTGCGTCACCCGGCACCGTCGAGGTCATCACGCCTGGAGTTGAGCGTGCCTTCTTTTCGCCGGGCAGTCGCACGGGTGCGCGCAGTGCCCTTGGCCTCGGATCTCACCCTGTCTTGCTCTTCGTCGGTCGCATTCAGCCGCTGAAGGGTGTCGATGTTGCCATCGAGACCTTGTCGCGACTGCCACAGCGCGATGCGACACTGCTTGTTGTTGGTGGCGCCAGTGGGCACGATGGTGAGAGCGAACTCACTCGCGTGCGAGCGCTGGCCGAACGGCTCGGGGTGGCGGCGCGTGTGCAGTTCATCGAGCCACAGCCCCACCATCTGCTCTCGACGTTTTATCGCGCCGCCGATGTGGTGTTGGTGCCATCACGCAGTGAAAGCTTTGGCCTCGTCGCATTAGAGGCGTCAGCCTGCGGCACACCCGTGGTGGCAACCGCTGTTGGTGGACTGTTGTCGCTCGTCGACGAAGGTGTCAACGGTTTTCTCGTGCCGGGCCGAGACGTCGAAACTTTTGCACAACGCACTGCCGAGATTCTCGAGAACCCGTCGCTGGCAGCGCGAATGAGTGATGCAGCTGTCGCGCGCAGCGAGCGATACTCGTGGCGTCGGGCTGCCCAACGAATGCGTCGTGTCATAACCGAGTTTGCAGCACGCGATCTCGTCTCGTGTAGTTGAACGCTCGATGAGCGACTTGTTCGACGACTCTCAGCGCGCGACACTCGAACGGCGAATCGACGAGTGGTTGGCAACGGTGCACCACCAACATCCGAATACGGTTGCCGCCTTCAAGTCTCCTGATGATGATCGCCGCTGGATGGTGCGGCTGCGTGGTGAATCGAAAGAATTCTCCACTATCTGGCTGCAACTCGGTCAGCGCACCCTGCGCTACGAGACCTACGTGATGCCGTATCCCGATGAAAACGTCGGCGAAGTGCTTGATCAGTTGTTGCGACGCAACGAACGCCTCGTCGGAGCCCACTATGCGCTCGGCGCCGAGAACGCGGTCTATCTCATGGGTGAGCTGCTGCTCTCGACGGTGAGTGATGACGAACTCGATCGCGTTATCGGCACCCTGTTTGCCACGGTCGAGGCGCACTTCACCGGTTTGGTGCAGCGCGCATTTGCAAGTCGTTTCGGTGACGCTCAGTAGCCTTCGCCACGTGGAGCAGGGCACGACAATCGCCGTCATAGGCGGTGGAAACATGGGCTCTGCATTCGTCGGCGGGTTGTTGCGCGGAGGTGTCGCACCAAGCGATCTGGTGGTTGTCGAGACCAATGCGGCACGGCGAGGCGAACTGGCGGCCCAGTTTCCAGGCGTGCACATAGCCGCCGAGGTTCCACACGTCGACGCGGTAATTGTGGCGGTCAAGCCAGCAGATGTTCACGTTGCGTGCACGGCGGCCAAGGCGGCAGGTGCAACTCGATTGTTGTCGATTGCCGCCGGGGTCACCATTGCGTCGCTTGAGGCCTGGAGTGGTGCAGGCATGCGTGTCGTGCGCGCAATGCCCAACACCCCTGCCGTGATTGGTCTCGCCGCAACTGCCATGGCAACGTCTTCGCGTGCCGACGCCAGCGTTCGCATGTGGGCCCGCCAGATGCTCGAATCAGTTGGCATGGTCATCGAGGTCGACGAAGCGATGCTCGACGCATTCACGGGGCTTGTCGGCTCGGGCCCCGCGTATCTGTTTTATGTCGCTGAGGCATTGAACGAGGCCGCGCGTGCAGCGGGTTTTGATGCCGAGACGAGTGCCCAGTTGATTGCACAACTCTTTGCGGGTTCTAGCGCACTGCTGACACGCGAACCACACGCAGCGCACGAGATGCGTGCACGCGTGACGTCACCCAACGGCACAACTGCCGCAGGCATCGCGGTGCTAGACCGCGAGCGTGTGCGAGACGCTATCGTGGCGGCAGTGCTTGCTGCACGCAATCGCAGCGCCGAGTTGGGCGCATCGTGACAAGCACCAGTCCGTGACTGCTGACGCCCACACGTGGGGCAACAAGATTCCAACAATCCTGTTGCAAATGGCGTTGATGTGCGTAAAGTGAGAAACACATATTCACCGGTCGGTTCGCCGTGCCGGGAGTCGCACCCGTAACAGGGATGCGCCGTATGGGTCGGTGCCGTCGGGGGGTTGGCACCGGCCCTTACGTTTTTATCGACGACTGCACGGCTTGCGTCGACGAGTGCGTAGCGTGACCGCATCGTGAATGCCACGCGCTACGACACCATTTCCTTTCTTTCTGACTATGGCACTCGCGACGAGTTCGTCGGCATCGTAAAGAGCGTCATCGCCGACCTCGCCCCACATGTGCGCGTGATTGATCTCACCCATGAGATTGCGCCCTTCGACGTGCGCGCGGGTTCATTGGCGTTAGCTCGCTGCATTTCCTACGTGCCGAATGGCATCGTGCTTGCTGTCGTTGACCCAGGTGTCGGTACGGCGCGACGCCCAATTGCAGTGAGCGTCGGTGGTGGACGTGGGGTGCTCATCGGCCCCGACAACGGGCTGCTCTCGATGGGTGTTGCACTTGCGGGCGGTGCAGACACAGCGGTCGTTCTAAACAATGCGGAATACCACCTCGCTGCGCCCGGTGCGACCTTTGCTGGGCGCGACATCTTTGCGCCAGCCGCCGCACATTTGTGCAACGGTGTGGCACTCAGTGATCTTGGCGAGCACGTCGACCCAGCGCTGCTGTTGCCTGGAGTTGTTCCACTTTCGCGCACCGAGAATGGTGCGCTTGTCGCAGAAGTGACATGGGTCGATCGTTACGGCAACTGCCAACTCAATGTCGGGCCAGACGAGGTCGCAGGTTTCGGCGAGCACTTGAACGTCGAGATTGCGCCAGTGACAGGCGAGCGCGTAGTGCGTTCGATGCGTGTCGTGCGCGCGTTCGCCGAGATTGGTGGAGGTGTCGGTTTGGTGGTCGACTCGTTCGGCATGCTCGCGGTGTGCGTCGACCGAGGTTCGGCTGCCGCCGAATTGTCACTGGCGGCAGGAGACAGCGTGCATATCACTGCATCACCCGATGCGCCATCGTCGAGCAAGGGCGTGACCACGCCCGTCACCCTGCGGCGCTGAGCCGCGTAAGTCGCACTGCGGCACGGCAAGCTCTGCGCAGACGCCCCAACCTCAGCGTCACTAGCGTTGGCGATGTGCGGCCGGCAACCACCTTGGCCTTGGGGCTGTTGTTGTTGGCCATCTTTGCGGCCGGCCTCGCCTCGATTCTGATGAGCTGACGACGAGAAACGAACCATGAACGACGAGAGACGGTCGATGAACGTAGCGAGCATCATCGAAGGTCATCCGCCAGCAGCGACCGCACTCATCTCGCGTGGGGTTATTACTACCTACGGTGAACTCACTGCACAGGTTGCCGCACTGCGCGGTGCGCTGAACGGTTTGGGTATTGCGCGCGGCGATCGAGTCGCGCTGTTGTGCGGCAACACGCTGGAATTCGTCGTCACCTACTTCGCGTGCCTTGGCCGTGGCATCGTGTGTGTGCCACTGAATCCCACTGCTCCGGCTCCGGAGCTTGAGCGTGAACTGCGTGTCGTAAGTGCGCGTGCCGTCGTGATCGCGCCGTCTGCCGTTGCGGGGTGGACGGTGTCGATCGCTCGCACCTGCCATCACTTGCTCACGTGATTGCCACTACCGAACTCGCTGGCGCACTGTCGTATCGCGACCTAGCGACGAGTGCGGCAGCACCCGTCATCGAAACCTCCGCAGATGACTTGGCGATCATGCTGTTTACGAGCGGTACGGCAGGCTCACCGAAAGCGGCGATGCTGTCGCACGGCAACTTGTTGGCGAATCTCGAGCAGCTGTCGCAAGTGCGAAAACTCGACGGCAGCGACGTCGTATACGGCGTCTTGCCGCTCTTTCACATCTTTGGTCTCAACGTGGTGCTTGCGTATTCGCTGATGCGCGGCTCGGCCATCGTGTTGATTGAGCGATTCGACCCGATGACGGCGATCGAGACGATTCGCGACCGTAAGGTGACGCTGATTCCGGGTGCCCCACCGTTGTGGATGGCTTTCGAACAGATGCACGGCTTACCGAGCGACACGTTTGCCAGCGTTCGTACTGCACTGACGGGTGCCGCAAAGATGCCCGAGCACACCACGAAGGCGTTGTACGAGCGATTTGGTCTGCTCGTGACCGAGGGCTACGGGCTGACGGAGTGTTCGCCTGTCGTCACGACCACGACCGATGTCGACAAAGCCACCGCACTCACCAAGATCGGGTCGATTGGTCGCGTGCTGCCGGGCGTTGAGGTGAGAATCGTCGATGACAACGGCGAAAATGTGCTGCAGGGTGACTCGGGCGAGATTTGGGTGCGAGGGCCGAACGTGTTTCGCGGATACTTCGAAGATGCTCAGGCGACGGCTCGCGCTCTGTCGCCTGACGGTTGGCTGCGCACCGGTGATGTTGCGGTAGTAGATGGCGATGGGTTTTTGTATCTCGTTGATCGCGCCAAAGATCTCATCATCGTGTCGGGCTTCAACGTGTATCCAGCCGAAGTCGAAGAAGCCATTGGTGAACACGCTGCGGTTGCACAGTGCGCAGTGGTTGGTGTGCCGCATCCGCACACGGGTGAGGCCGTGCGCGCCTATGTCGTGCTGAAGCCTGGGGTCAACCTCGATGAAGATGCGCTAATCGACCACTGCCACGCTCGGTTGGCGCGCTACAAGTGTCCGACGAAAGTGCTCTTCGTTGATCGGCTTCCAGTTGGTTCAACGGGCAAGGTGTTGCGTCGCGAACTGCGTTGACGTGCGCACGCTCGCCGTCAAGAAACCGGCAAAGAGAATCACCACGCCCACCGAGAGCGTGACGGTGAATGCCCGCTCTTCCCCAAGACGACCTGCCAGTGAACCGCTGGCCGACAAGACAAGCGTGCCAAGTGCGATGAGCAGATTGCTCATCATGAGGCGACGAGGCGAGACCGTCACTCGTCGATGTGCTGTGGTCGCTGCGGGCGCTCGGCGACGTGCGAGACGCACAATCGACCAGAGCGCACCGGCAAAGATCACCACTGCGGGCACCCCTGAGCCCACCGCGGCGAGCACGCGAGGCAGTGCACCAAAGTGGTCGCGCGCCCGCGGTAACTGATCGGCGAAGAAGTCACCGCGAGTCGGAGCAACGCTCATTACCCCGACGGCGAACGCACTAAACAGTGCGAGCGCCACTCGACCCCAACGCGCCACTCGTTCACCTGAAAGCAACGCAAGGCTGCCGAGCGCGAGCCACGAGACGTTCAACACGGCTCCGGCGGTGAAGAACACGCGAAAGACGCCGCTCGACCAACCCGCGGCGGTCGCCCACCAGAGCGCAAATGATCCGACAGTAAATGTGGCCATGGCGATCGACCACGACCCGTGGTGGGCGAGGCGGCGGCGGTGCCAGCGATCTGCGACCACCAAGGTGAACGCAGCGGCAACCAGTGTGGCGGTGCCCGCGAGCGCTGTGGTGAGATCGTTCACCGCAGTGACGCTAGAAGCGTTCGAGCGTGGGGGGAATGCTCAACGCCGTGATGTGGCGTGAGTCGGGTGTGGCACGGGTCGGACGCGGCGCGGGTCGGAGGCTGTGCGGGTCGGAGGCTGTGCGAGGCCGCAGTGTCATGCGGCACGAACCCACAAACGGCTCGTGAAACGATGCGCAAGCACCGTACCCTGAGAGCCATGACCCCGCCTGAAGCCACCAGTCCGCGTCGTCGCAAGATTCCGACTGCAGCCGTCAATCGTCTGCCTGTCTACTTGCAGATTCTCTCTGACCTGCAACTCACCGAGACAACACAGGTGTCAAGCGACCAACTCGCCGCACTCGCAAACGTGAATGCCGCCAAAGTGCGCAAAGATCTTTCCTACCTCGGCACCTACGGCACGCGCGGCGTGGGCTACGAAGTTGCGTTCCTCGTCTATCAGATCAAGCGCGAACTCGGCCTGCTCACCGAGTGGAAGACGATCGTCGTCGGCGCCGGCAACCTGGGCTCGGCCATCACCGTGAATGGTGGTTTCGCCTCGCGCGGTTTCCCCGTGATCGCGATCTTTGATGTCGACCCGCGCAAGGTTGGCAGCAAGGTCGGCGACCTCGTCGTGCGTCATCTCGACGAAATGAAGGAATTCGTGCGCATCAACGCCGTGCACATCGGTGTGTTGGCGGTGCCATCAACTGCGGCGCAATCGGTCGCCGAAGAGCTGAT
>RFMM01000033.1 GCA_009927665.1 Actinomycetota bacterium | reverse complement strand
GGTCGCTAGCCGCGGTAGGCGTTGGTGATTGGAAGACGGCGATCTTTGCCAAACGCCTTCGTGGTCACACGTACACCCGGCGGAAGTTGTCGGCGCTTGTATTCGTTGTTGTCGACAAGGCGCACAATGCGACGAACCAGCTCGGCATCATGACCGAGGGCGACGATTTCGGCCGCCGTACGGTCTTGCTCGACGTACAGCGCCAATATGGCGTCAAGCACGTCATACGGCGGCAGGCTTTGGTCATCTCGCTGATCGGGTCGCAACTCGGCTGACGGCGGTTTGGTGAGCGTTGCGTGCGGGATGATCTCTCGCCCTGATCGCTCGTTCACACGCCGTGCGAGCGCGTACACGTCGGTCTTGAAGATGTCTTTGATCACCGCAAACCCCCCGACCGAATCGCCGTACAGCGTGAAGTATCCGACCGCGAGTTCGCTCTTGTTGCCGGTGGTCAGCACCATCCAACCAAACTTGTTCGACAGTGCCATCAGCGTGGTGCCACGCACCCGGCTCTGCAGGTTCTCTTCAGTGAGATCGGCAGTGCGATCTGCAAACACGTGATGTGTCATCTCGAGATACGCGGCAAAGGCGGGCTCGATTGGCACAGTGAGCATCTCGATGCCGAGGTTGCGCGCAAGTAATGCGGCGTCGGTGCGCGAACCTTCGCTCGAATAGCGCGATGGCATCGACACACCGTGAACACGTGATGCACCAAGGGCATCGACGGCAACTGCTGCTACGAGTGCCGAGTCGATGCCACCCGACAAACCGATCACGACATCGGTGAAGCCGTTCTTGCGCACGTAGTCGCGTGTGCCGAGTGCCAGTGCAGCGAGCACTTGGTCGAGTTCGCCGAGTGGTTGGGCGCTGAGCATCGGTGTGGCAGTGGCTGATCTGGCAGCGACTGGCGTCGAGACCTTGGGTGTGTTGCTGCGGGAAGCAGTCGGCGCTGCATCGCCGATTGGCACGTCGACGACCAACAACTCTTCGGCAAACTGCGCTGCACGCGCGATGATTCGACCGCCTTCATCTGCAACGAACGAGCCGCCGTCAAAGACCAACTCGTCTTGACCGCAGACCTGGTTGACATACACCACCGGCATGCCCGTTTCTGTGGCGCGCGCCAGCACAGTTGCTTCACGCACGCCGCCCTTGTGTCGGTCGAATGGCGAGCCGTTGATGTTGATCGCCACTTGTGCGCCGGCAGCGCGCTGTCGCGCGAGCGGACCCTCGGCGACCCAGACGTCTTCACAGATGCTGAGTGACACTGCGACACCGGCAACCTGATGCAGCGTGTTGTCGTTGTGTCCGGGCGCGAAATAACGCAGCTCGTCAAACACCGCATAATTCGGCAACAGTTGCTTGTGATACACCCCCGCAATCGAGCCATTCACGCACAACGCCGCAGCGTTGAAGAGCCGCGCCGGGCGGGCACTGGTCTGAGCGATGGGCTCGTCATCCGCCACATCGACGAAACCCACGACCACCGCGCATCGGCCGGTGCGGGCTGCGACCTTTTCCAACGCCGCACGGTTGTCGGCAACAAACCCAGCCTTGAGCACGAGGTCTTCGGGCGGGTAGCCCGACAGTGTCAACTCGGGAAACGCCACCAGATCGCAGCCAGCATCTTCGGCCTGTGCGAGGTAACGGGCGACCATGTCAAGGTTGGCGGCAATGTCGCCCACCCGAGGGTTAACCTGCGCCAAACCCACGCGCAGCACTGTTGCTGGCTGTCGTGGCGCCACGAGGCAAGGCTACTGAG
>RFMM01000259.1 GCA_009927665.1 Actinomycetota bacterium | reverse complement strand
TCTTCGACGAACTTCACCTTGCGTCGACTCGAGTCGACCAGTAACCCCTTGCGTTCGTTGGCCGCGTAGAGGTTAAGAGAGACATCGGCCTTTTTGCCTCGCGGCTTCACCACGATGGAGATGTCACTCGCCGTCACGTTGGCCTCCACCGACTTCACTCGCGCGTCGTAGGTGCGATCAAGCCCGATTGCCACGCGCAACAGGGCGGCCAGGCCGCGTACGAGGCGTTGATCGCTGGGTGAGAGGGCTGAGAACTCAGCGTGTTCGGGTTTGGGCACGCTCTTGCGGTGATAGCGGGCGATTTGGGCAATGAGTTCGATTTCTCGGTCAGTGAGACCCATCAGTTCGGAGTTTCGAATCAGATAGTACGAATGCAGATGGTGTTTGGCGTGAGACACGACGACGCCCACATTGGCCAAAAGTGCGGCGAATTCGAGATAGCGCCGCCAGTCGCGTTCGAAGCCCAAGGTCTCTTGCAATTCGTCGAACAGCTTTCCGGCCAACTTCGCTACATGAGCAGAGTGTTCGGGTCGGTCATCGCAACGATCGGCCAATTGCTGCACGCTGTGTCGCGCCGCGTCGTGCTCTTCGTTGCGTTCGAGTAGGCCTTCGCGTTGCAGAGTGTCAAGCAATAGGCCCTCGCGCAGGGCGTAGTCGCTGAACATAAGCGCTTTGATGTCGAAGGTTTCGACGAGACCCTCGAGAATCAGTGCCCCGGCGAGAATGATGTCGCCGCGATTTGCATCGAGCCCAAACTTCTTTACACGTTCTGCAATCGTCGCAACTGATGCGAGCGACTGGGTGACGGCCCGTACTTCATCGGCCGTGAATTCAAATCGGTTCATCGAGCGAGGCTCGCTGACACCGCGCTCCTTCAAGATCAGACGAGCGATGGTTTCGGAGGTTCCCGATGACGCTGCCACCACTTCGAAGCCCAGTTCTTTCACCTCGGGCGCGACGACCGCAAGCGTTGATCGAATGAAGGCTCGACAACTTGGTATGGCGCTCGGGTGAAGCGTGGTGGCTGCAAAGAAGCGATCGGTCAGGCGCACGGCTCCGAGTTTGAAACTACGCGCGAAGAGCACCTCGTCATCGAGACCTACGACGACTTCAGTCGACCCACCTCCGATGTCACAGACGAACATCGGCTGATCGTGGATACCGATGGCATTCAGCACACCCAGATGAATCAGACGTGCTTCTTCGACACCCGACACCACCTCGATGTCGATTCCTGCTTCTTTACGCGCGCGTTTGATGAAGTCAGACCGGTTCTTGGCCTCACGCACGGCACTCGTTGCAACGGCACGCACGTCGGCTTCGTGTGACGAGGCAATCTCTGCGAGGCGCACGAGGCAGGCGGTACCGCGTTCAATCGCCTCGTCACTGAGATGCTTCATGTCGCCACCGCCGTGACCCAGACGCACAACTTCCTTCTCGCGAGTGACCACTTCGAAGCCACCAGGCACTGGCTTGGCAACCACAAGGTGAAAGCTGTTCGTGCCAATGTCCAGTGCCGCGACGAGTTCGCTCATTCAAAACGACGATAGTCTTTGAAATCCGCAGAGGAGCCCGATGTCTGACGTCAACACCCCAAAAGTCGCGCCACGCGCCCATATTCGCATCACCTACACCGGGCCGGTGTACCCACACTGGGAAATCGTCGGAACCTACGGTGAGCCCGAGCTGATCGAAGAATTTGCCCGACGTGCGTATATGCGACTCATGTACGTATCGCTGAAAGACAGCCAGTGCCGCCGCAATCGCGAGCGCATCAAAGTTGATGCCGAGAACGAAGGCATCAGCCTTGAATGGTCTCCCGAAGAGGTTGAGCGCCAACCAACCTCCTGAACGTCGGGTGAAACCTGCGTGACATCAGAGAGAACTGGGTCAACCCGCCGCCCCTCATCGGCACCACGTCGCTACCTTGAGCCATCGACTCGCGCTACATCAACCGTGAACTGAGTTGGCTCGACTTCAACGAGCGTGTGCTGTCACTCGCAATCAGTGAAGACGTGCCGCTACTCGAGCGTTTTCGTTTCCTGGCAATCAGCGCGTCGAACCTCGATGAGTTCTACCAAGTTCGAGTTGCGGCTCTCCACGATCAAATTGCCGCTGAAGTTGGCGACACCAGCCCCGACGGCCGTTCACCGGTTCGTCAGCGTGATGAGATTTCGGTGCGCGTGCAGCACTTCTCCGATTCACAAGAAAAGCTGCTCGCCAAACAACTCTTTCCGGCACTCGCCAAACACGGTGTTCACATCATGCGCTGGAGCCGTCTCGGCAAGCGAGCGAAAGAAGCGCTCGCGACGGACTTCGAGAGCCGCATCTTTCCAATTCTCACCCCGCTAGCAGTTGATCCGTCGCATCCGTTTCCGTACATCTCGAATCTCGCACTGAATCTCGCGGTCATCGTGCGCGATCCCGAGACGCTCGAAGAGCGATTTGCCCGGGTTAAGGTGCCACGCAACTTTCCGCGCTTCATTGCAGTGCCCGACTCACAAGACTTCATTTTGCTTGATGACCTCATCGAGGCCCATCTTGATCGTCTCTTCCCAGGCATGGAGATCGTCACCGTCTCACGGTTTCGTGTTACACGCAATGCCGACTTGTCCCTCGACGATGAAGACGCCGAAGACCTGTTGGCCGCAGTCGAGATGGAGCTTCGCCGCCGCCGTTTTGGTCGAGCGGTGCGCCTCGAGGTTGAATCGAACATTCCCGAGGCGGTGCTCGACACCATGTGTTCCGAACTCGAGTTGCAGCGCGCTGACGTAATCAAGAGCGGTTCGTTCGTTGAGTTGTCAGCGCTGCAACAACTCGCCAATCTCGACATGCCAAGCCTGCGGTTTCGACCATGGGCGTCGGTGACGGCCGGGCGGCTTGCCGCCGCGCAAGAAGCGGGTCGTTCGATGTTCGATGTCATCAAGTCGCGCCAGTTGCTCGTGCACCACCCGTATGAGTCGTTCAGTTCGTCGACCGAGACGTTCGTCGAACAGGCAGCCAAAGATCCCAAGGTGCTGTCGATCAAGATGACGCTGTATCGCACCTCAGGCGACAGCGCAATCGCACGGCACCTCATTCGGGCTGCCGAGTCGGGCAAGCAGGTCGCGGTAGTACTCGAGCTCAAGGCCCGTTTCGACGAGGCACGCAATGTTTCATGGGGTCGCGAGCTTGAGTTGGCCGGTGTGCACGTGAACTATGGTCTCGTCGGCCTCAAGACGCACGCCAAGTGCATTCTCGTGGTACGCGAAGAGGCCGGCCAGATTCGTCGGTATGTGCACATCGCCACCGGCAACTACAACTCGGTTACCGCCAAGATTTACGAAGACATCGGCTTCTTCACGTGTGAGGAAGCCGTTGGTCGAGACGCGACCGAACTGTTCAACTACCTAACCGGTTACGGTCGCGAGCCGGATTATCAGCAGCTCATCGTTGCTCCTCACCAACTGAAGAGAGAAATCATTCGGCTCATTGAACATGAGGCATCGTTCGGCACAGCCGGCCGTATCACTCTCAAATTGAATGCCATTCAAGACCCACAGGTCATTGACGCGCTCTATGCTGCAAGCGCCGCAGGCGTCAAGATCGACATGGTCGTTCGAGGCATCTGTTGCCTGCGGGCCGGGGTACCGGGGCTCTCTGAGAACATCTCCGTGCGTTCAGTGCTCGGGCGCTATCTCGAGCACTCTCGCATCTATCGCTTTGATCACGGCGTCGACGGCCGCGAGCCGTTGCACCTCATCGGCTCGGCTGACCTGATGATCCGCAACCTGTCGGGACGCGTCGAGACCCTGGTTCGACTGACGCATCCGAAGCATCGAGCATGGCTCGACACGGTCTTGGGCTTCCTCCAAGATGATGCCAATGTGCACTTTCGCCTGCAACCCGATGACTCATGGCTGCTGGTCGGACAACACCATGGTGTGGGTGACGCACAACGTCAGTTGCACGAGTGGGTCGTCGCCACCCAGTCGCGCTAATCGTCGTTGAAATCGACCTCGGCGTTGTTCACTCAGTATTCAGCGGTCAGTGACCCTCAGTTCACCAAGCAATCTCCGTGGCACGAAGGCGTTGGCGTAGCGTGCCTACCGTAGACGGCATGGAAGAAACCCGAACCTCCTATCACTCAGAGCTCGAAGAGCTTCGCTCCTTGGTCGTGCGCTTGGGCGCCTCCGTCATTGAAGCGGTACCCCGTGCCACTGCGGTGCTGTTGGCAGGTGACCTTGAGGGCGCCGATTACTTGGTGCAATCAGATGACGAAATTGACGCTCGCGCCCACGAGGTTGAGAGCCGCACGTTTGAGATATTGGCCTTGCAAGCCCCGGTCGCTGGCGAGTTGCGACAGCTCGTGTCGATTCTCAAAATCACGAGCGACCTCGAACGCTCTGCTGATCTTGCGGTCAACATCTGCAAGGCTGCCCGACGCATCTACGGAAAAGAGATTGATCCGGTGTTGCGTGGCTTGATTTCCAAAATGAGCGAACAAGCCGAGCAGTTGTATCAAGCAGCGATCAATTCGTTCGCTGAGAACGATGCCGCAACTGCTGCCGCCATCGAAGACATGGACTCGTTTCTCGATGCCCTCCATCGTCAGTTCATCCAGGCGATCTTTGAGACTCACGCTCGCGAGAAGATGGATCTTCAACTCGCCGTGCAACTGGCCATCGTCGCCCGCTTCTACGAGCGCATCGGTGACCATGCAGTGAACGTCGGAGAGCGCGTTCGTTTTGCGCTCACCGGTTGGAAACCAGAGCTGCGGGCCATCGAGCGCCAGCGTCAACGTGACGCCACGGGGGAGTTCCCGCTACCGCGTAACTGACGGCGAGCGGGGCGGTAGCACGATGAGTCTGCTCCTCGCACTGCTTACCTTTCTCGTCGGCGCGGCGCTCGGCGTGTCGGTCGCACGACGTCGCACGCATGGTCGAGAGACGAGCGCCACTCCACTATCTCCGGAGAGTGCGACATCGCCGAAAGGGTCGGTCACTGATGTCGTAGCGATGGCCCTAGATACCCTGCCCAGCGGAGTCGTCATTGCTGAGGCATCTGGCGAAATCATTCTCAAGAACGCTGCTGCTCGTGGAATCACCGGTGTGCGTCACGTCGACGTGCTGGTCGACGAAGCGGTGGAGAAGCTGGTGCGCGATGCCGCCAAGACGGGTGAGCAGCAACGTCAGTTCGACACTGCGGGTTCTCCTTCGCGTTCGTTCGACATTCGGGCTCGGCGACTCGATTCGGGTTACATCGTTGCGACCGTCGAAGACGTCACCGAGCGGGCACGAGTCGACAGCGTGCGCACCGACTTTGTCGCCAATCTCAGCCACGAACTCAAGACGCCGATCGGCGGAATTGCTGCGCTCGCCGACACGATGATTGGCGAAGTCGACCCGCAGGTGATTCAGCGTCTTACTGCTCGAATCGTCGATGAGTCATATCGCCTCTCGCACATCATTGACGACCTGCTCGACCTCTCGCGCATTGAATTCGGAGCCGCCGACTACTGGGAGCCGGTTGCGATGTCTGATGTCGTCAACGAGGTGGCGGCGCGACTTCAACACGAGGCCTCTCGCACGGGCATCACGATTCAAGCAGTTCGACCCATGGGGGTGACCGTGGTCGGCGACCGATCACAACTGGTGTCGGCACTTGAGAACCTCGTGTCGAACGCAATCAAGTACAGCGGCAGCGGCACGACGGTGATCGTCGATACTCGGGCCACCGCAGAAGCCGTCAGCATCTCGGTGATCGACCAAGGCATCGGCATCGCGGCCAAAGACCACCACCGAATCTTCGAACGTTTTTACCGAGTCGACAAGGCGCGTAGCCGCTCGACGGGTGGCTCTGGTTTGGGCCTCTCCATCGTTCGACATGTTGTGTCAAACCACGGCGGCACGGTGTCTGTTGCATCAGAAGAAGGTCGCGGCTCGACGTTCACCATCGTGTTACCGCTTGCCGCTAGTTCTGAGCCGGCAATTCATGATCTTGATCAGCAGTCACCCGTAGTTGCCCCCGAACCCGAAAGGAATCTCACCCGATGAGTACCACCACACAACAACACACGGTCATGGTCATCGAAGATGAAGAGGCGTTCATTGACGCGCTCGTCGTCGGTCTACAGCGTGAGGGCTTCGGCGTCGAAGTAGCACGAGATGGCGCTGAGGCCTTGTTGAATTTTGACAAGGTGGATCCAGACATCGTGTTGCTCGATGTCATGCTGCCGAAAGTGTCGGGCACCGATGTGTGTCGCGAGATTCGAAAGAAGAGTCAGGTGCCGATCATCATGGTGTCGGCCAAAGGCACCGAGTTAGACACTGTGGTCGGTCTTGAAGTCGGTGCTGATGACTACATCGTCAAGCCGTACCGCATTCGCGAACTCGTTGCACGCGTGCGTGCGGCATTGCGCCGCAGCCACGTGACTGGCGAATCGCCGCTCGGTTCAGAGACCTCGGTGGCCGTTGGTGAGATTTCCATTGACCCCGATCGGCATGTCGTGGTCGTGCGGGGGCAGGTGACAAAGTTGCCGCTGAAAGAGTTTGAGTTGCTCTATGTACTGATGGCCAATGCTGGTCGCGTGATGACTCGCGACACGCTGATTGATCGCGTCTGGGGCAGCGACTATTACGGTGACACCAAGACGCTTGATGTGCATATCAAGCGCTTGCGGTCGAAGGTTGAAACCGATCCAGGAAACCCCGTGCTCATTCAAACGATTCGCGGTCTCGGCTACAAGTTCGACAGAGTGGTTTAGAGCGTTTCGAGTCGCGCCAACCAGAGCCCTGGCGCAGCGAGCTCGGCAGGCGTCGGAAGGTTGTCGGCAGAAGTCAGTAACTGTCGGAGGCCGGCGTCGCCGGCTCGCTCGATAACGCCGTCGATGAAGTGTTTTCCGAGCGCCACTCGTTCGGTGGTGAGGTCGACGCCGAGCAACCGTTCGACGAATACTCGATCGGTGGTTTGTGCGACGCGGCGTCGGCGAACGGCCTCGGCGATGCGTGTTGAGCCACCGAGTAGTCGCATGGTCACCGCATCAACCTGATGATCAACGAAACCGACCACTGCCGCCATCGCCGCATCAAGAATCGGGGCGAGACGTTCTTGTTGCTGTGATCGTGCGGCTCCGAGCAGCACAGTCGGGTCTGACAACAACGAGTCGAGAATCTTCATCGGGTCGCCGGAAGAAACATCGAGGCGAGTAAGACCCTCGGCCACCGAAGTGGCATCGGCGCGGAATCCGCCGGCGAACTGCTCAACCAACGAGCGAAGTCGTGTGCGAATCGGTTCGACCGAGAACACTGCATGGTTGACCAACTCGTGTGCGAGAGCCCACATCACCATGTCGTCGCGAGAGATCGACCATTCATCGGCGAAGTGGTCGACGTTCGATACCACGAGCACCAGACGGCCATGTGGCTCGCGCGGCAGTGGAAGGTCGTACTGGCCGAATGTCGTTGTCGCGAGTTTTCCGACGAGCGTGCCGATCGACATTCCGAGCATCGATGGGGCAATGAGTCGACTCATGTTGCCCAACATTGCGAATGTCGGATCTTCATCGCCTTCGGTCGACGTAGCTGGTTGTGCGAGACCCTGGGCGAGAGAGTCAAAGAATGGCTTCCACGTGGTGAGTGTGTGCTGCACCCAAGTAGCGCGATTTACCACTTCGACCTTGGTGTCGGTGAGTGCCAAATCGGTGACCTCTCGAACGTGCATCTCGGCCACTCGGGCGAGTTCTTCGGTTCTGATACGCCGCGAGGGGTCGACGTTGTTTTCGGTGGCACCTTGAGTCGCGGTCATGAGCGCGGTTTGGCGAGCGACATCCCACTGCAGTGGGCCCTGCGCCGCCATGGCTTTAGCAATATTTGCAAACAACGGATTCGTGAACGGGTGCTCTGGTTCGTTCGCGTCGTCGGCAGCCATTCGCCAAAGACTATGGCGCTGCGCAAGTACGCTGAGTTGCAGATGAATGCAGATCGCGTCGAGCTCTGCGAAAAACCACTCGATATCGGGGGTTTGTATGAATGGGCACTTACTCCGTCGTGCGGTGCCGTCGTTGTGTTTTCTGGCACCGTGCGCGATCACGCCGACGGGCGAGAGGGAGTAACTGCCCTCGTCTATGAGGCATACCGCGAGCCTGCCGAGCAAGCCATGCGCGACATCATCACCGAAGCTCGACGACGCCACCGTCGCTGGGGCGCATTGCCTTGACGCATCGCGTAGGTGAACTGCAGCTCACCGAGTCATCGGTGGTCGTGGTTGTCTCTGCCCCACACCGACCAGAGGCGTTTGAGGCTGCGCGTTTCTGCATCGACGCATTGAAGCAGAGTGTGCCAATCTGGAAGAAAGAACGTTGGAGTGGCGGCGAAGACTGGGGCACTCGCGCCTCATCACTTGTCTCACCGCAAGAAGTGGCCTCTGGCGATGGTCGATCTCATCATGCCGCTGCAATGCGCGGGACATCGCAGTGACCGTCGCCGCAACATCCCTGGTGGCAACGCTCGTTGCTGCAACGTCACTCGTAAGTCTGGTGTTTGCGGCAATCTCGCTGGTTTCTGCTGGCCTGCTCGCCTATTTCGTCGCAACCGACGACCGTCGAGCCAAACCGGTCGACGGGGCAGCACAGTTTCGTCGCCATCTGGCGGCACTGTCTGACGATTCGCGTGAGCACTTACGAGAACAGATTCGCATCGCTCGCGACCGGCGAAGCGAGGCATAGCCATGGCACGTGACCTTGCCATAGACCTCGGCACGGCAAACACCCTCGTCTACAAGCAGGGCGAAGGCATCATCATGAACGAGCCGACGGTGATCGCCAAGAATCGTCGCACCAACGAGGTGCTGGCGACGGGCCATGAAGCCTGGGACATGATCGGGCGTACTCCCAGCTTCATCGTTGCGGTGCGGCCATTGCGCGGCGGTGCCATCACCGACTTTGAGACCACCGAGCAGATGATTCGACTGCTGTTGAAGCGGGCCGGCGTTTCACGATTCGCCCGTCCGAAGGTGCTCATCTGCGTGCCCTCGGCGATCACCGAAGTAGAACGTCGGGCGGTCACCGAGGCGACTCGGCGTGCCGGGGCCGCAGATGCCCAGTTGCTCGAACAACCGATGGCCGCAGCCATCGGAGCCGATCTGCCGATTGAAGACGCCGTCGGCAACATGGTGGTCGACATCGGCGGTGGCACCACCGAGACGGCAGTCATCAGTTTGGGTGGAATCGTCACGTTGCGGGCTGAGCGCGTCGGTGGGTTCACACTTGATGAGGCGATACAAGGTTGGGTGCGAAAAGAGCACGGCCTCGCAATCGGAGAACGCACCGCTGAGGAAATCAAGATGCAGATTGGCAGCGCCATGCCGACGCCAGATGATCGCGACGCCGAAGTTCGCGGTCGAGACCTCGTCACCGGCTTGCCCAAGACCGTCGTTCTGACTGCCGCCGAGATTCGTGAGGCACTCGATGATGTGGTGACACGAATGATCGACTCAGTGAAGGAATGCCTCGCCGTGACCCCGCCCGAACTAGCCCAAGACCTCTTGTCGCGCGGCATCTATCTGGTTGGTGGTGGCGCACTCTTGCGCGGGTTGCCCGAACGATTGCAATACGAGACCAAGGTGCCGGTGCAACTCTCACCGCAGCCGCTTGAAGCGGTCGTACTCGGAGCCGGCCACTGCATTGAGAACTATCAGGCGTTGCGCGGCATGTTCATGGACGCACGTCGCTGACGCGCGCTGCCTGGTGAACCTGCGTCTCTTGATTCTTGACGGGGCAGTGTGGGCGATCTGCGGTGCCGTCGTCGGTGTCATCTTTGCTCGCCTTGATTGGCGTCACATGTCGGCCCCGGGTCTCTTTACCTCGCTACGGGTGTTCGAAACTCGTCAGCGTTACGAACACGCACTCGTAGTACGCAGGTGGAAAGACTTGCTTCCCGAGGCCGGTACATGGTTCGGGGGCATCAGCAAGCGCCGACTGCCGAGTCGTGCCGATGGCTCGTTGCAGCGTTTTGCTGCCGAGTCGCTTCGCGCCGAGCGAGTGCATTGGACGCTGTTGTTGCTCGTGCCAGTGATGCTCTTGTGGAATCGCGGCTGGCTACTGGTGGTCAACGTGATTTTTGGTGTCGCCATCAATCTGCCGTGCATCATCGTTTCTCGCTACAACCGCCTGCGACTGATGCATATCGCGCAACGCCGCATCTAGCCTGCAAGGCATGTTCTTGCGCGGCAGGCTGCAATGGACACTGCTGGCAATCACCGTCGTGAGCGGTGCGCTGGCGTTCTTCTTTGCCCAACGCAACGACTCTGGTGTCGAGGCTGTTGCCACCACGGTGCCGACCACCACTACATCGACCACAACGACGGTCTATCAACCGCCGATCGTCTACGAAGTGCAACGCGGCGACACCCTCTTTGGCATTGCCCAGAGTTTCGCCGTCGACATGAAGGCGCTGATGGAGCTCAACGGCATCACGAATCCAGACCGAGTTGAGGCGGGCGACAAACTCGTCATGCCACCAGCAACGGGTTTCGTACCGATTGCACCATCAACCACGATGCTGCCGTAGCGCACCAGATCGTCGACTCGCCGCGCGGCGGGATCCGCGCCCGTTACTCAGTGGTCGTTGCGCGATGCGCGATGACGCTCGACAATATGCACGATGTCGTTCATGATGTTCGTGATGGCGTAGTCCTTGGGCGTGTACACGGCAGCGACGCCAGCCGAGACGAGCACGTCACGATCTTCATCGGGAATGATGCCGCCAACCACCACGGGGGTTTGCACTGCAAGTGACTCGAGTTCGCGCAACACCTCGGGTACGAGCGCGAGATGCGAGCCCGAAAGAATTGACAACCCGATGACGTCGGGGTCTTCGTCTCGTGCCGACTCGGCAATCTGGCGCGGTGTCAAGCGAATGCCGCCGTAGACGACTTCCATTCCCGCGTCGCGGGCCGCTATGGCGATTTGTTCGGCGCCACTCGAGTGGCCGTCGAGACCAGGCTTGGCGACGAGCAAACGCGGCGGACCACCCGCGAGTGCTGCAGACCTTTCGGCCACCTCGGCCAAACCCCCGTTGCGCGGCGCTCGCGCACCACCCACGCCCGTTGGTGCGCGGTACTCACCGAAGATTTCTCGCAACGCCCCAGCCCATTCGCCGGTTGTTCCGCCGGCCTTCGCCAAGGTGATTGACGCCTCCATCAGATTGCCGTCGCTTTGGGCGGCATGACGCAGTGCCACGAGTGCATCGGCAACAGCTCGCGAGTCTCGAGCCGTTCGCCACTGCTGCACATCGACGACATGCGCGTGTTCGACTGCTGGATCAACCCGCAGAATGCTGTCGTTGCCTGCAAGCGGCGACGACGCCGACTCAATGTAGGCGTTGACTCCGACCACGGTCTGCTCACCTGACTCGATTCGACGGGTGCGTTCAGCCATCGACACCACCAAGCGTCGCTTCAACTCGTCGACTGCTGCGTATGCCCCACCCAGCGACAAGATCTCGTCAAGTTCGCGGCGAGCCGCATCACGAAGATCTGCGGTGTGTCGTTCGACCACGTGTGAGCCGTCGAAGATGTCGCCGTATTCAAGCAGATCGGTCTCGTAGGCGAGCACTTGCTGCATACGCAACGACCATTGCTGATCCCATGGTCGCGGCAGACCGAGGGCTTCATTCCACGCCGGAAGCTGAATGCTGCGTGCGCGGGCCCGTTTTGACAAGGTGACACCGAGCATCTCGAGCACAATGCGTTGCACGTTGTTTTCTGGCTGCGCTTCGGTGAGGCCCAGTGAATTCACCTGCACGCCGTACCGAAAGCGCAAGGCTCGTTCATCGGTGATGCCATAACGAGTGCGGCCGATCTCTTCCCAGAGTTCGGCCATGGCGCGCAACTTGCACATCTCTTCGATGAAGCGAATTCCCGCGTTGACGAAGAACGACATCGACGCAAACACTTGGGTGAACGCCGACTCGGGCACCTTGCCGGTGGCGCGTACGGCATCGAGCACGTCGACGGCATTCGCCAGTGAGAAGGCCACCTCTTGCACGGGCGTTGCGCCAACTTCTTGCAAGTGGTACGAGCAGACGTTCATTGGGTTCCACTTCGGGGCGTTTGTCAGCGACCAGATGATCATGTCGACGATGATGCGCCGCGATGCCAGCGGAGGAAAGATAAACGTGCCGCGCGAGAGGTATTCCTTCAAGACGTCGTTCTGTACCGTGCCGCGCAGGTCACCCGTTGCAACGCCTTGCTCGTGTGCGTTGGCAACGTAGAGCGCGAGCAGCCAGGCGGCCGTCGCGTTGATGGTCATTGACGTGTTCATGGTGCCCGGGGGAATCTCGCGCATCAGCGTGCGCATGTGGCCGAGGTGCACTACGGGTACGCCGACCTTGCCGACCTCGCCACGGGCAAGCACATGATCTGGGTCATAGCCCGTCTGTGTCGGTAGGTCGAAGGCGATCGACAACCCCGTTTGCCCCTTCGCCAGATTGGTGCGGTACAGAGTGTTCGACGCTTCAGCCGACGAATGACCCGAATAGGTGCGCATCAACCACGGCTCGTCACGACGACGTGCGGCGTTCGAGTCGGTCATGAACTCAAGGCTAAGGAGGCCTCAGTTGCGTGGGCCAGTCGCAGCAGCCAGCCGTGCGAGATACTCGGTGCGCGAAATCTCAATGCCGCCCAGGCTCTCGAGGTGTGGGGTCTGCCACTGTGCGTCGAGCAGCGTCATGCCCGCCGAGCGCATGATGTCGACCAGCGCCATGAGTGCAACCTTCGAAGCGTCGCGCTGAAGATGAAACATTGATTCACCGGCGAAGAAGCGCTTGATGCGTACACCGTAGAGCCCGCCGACCAGCACACCGTCGTCGTTGAACGTCTCGATGCTGTGTGCCCATCCCATTTCATGCAATGTCGTGTATTGCTTGATGAATCGCTCGGTAATCCACGCGTTGTCTTCGTCGCCACGGGCTGCGCAGGCTCGCATCACACGCTCGAAGCAGGTGTTGATGCGTAGGTGATAGTTGCGGGCGCTACGTCGCATCGAGCGAGTGATTCGCATTCCATCGAGTGGAATCACGCAACGTTGTTCGGGCGACCACCACAAGAGGGTGCCGTCGCCATCGAATGACTCCATTGCGAACAGGCCGTGCCGGTATCCGTCGATGATCGTCGCCACATTCAGGTCAGCCCCGCGGCCGATGAGGTCATCGTGCTGGTTCCAACGCTCACTGGGCGGCCACTCGTAGCCGCACTCACCGACTTCGAGCGGCTTGCGATCCCAACCAGACGTGGCACGCAGCAACGCCAGATCTCCCCACCGCGAGGTTGGTGTCGTTCTAGTAGACGTAGAAGCCGGCCTTCGTCTTGCGCCCGAGACGACCGGCGGCGACGAGTTCACGCAGTTTTGGTCGCGGCGCGAAGTTCTCGTCGGCAAACGAGGCGTGCAGTGTTTCGAGAATCGACAGCGATGTGTCGAGTCCGACGAGATCAAGCAATGCGAATGGCCCCATGGGGAAGTTGCAGCCGCCCTTCATCGCGGTGTCGATGTCTTCCATCGAAGCTGTGCCGTCTTCGAGCATGCGAATCGCATTATTGAGATACGGAAACAGCAGCGCATTGACGATGAAACCCGCGCGGTCAAGCACGTGCACGCCGTCTTTGCCAATGGCCGATACGAAGCGTGCGGCACGAGCGATGGTGTCGTCGCTCGCGGTAATGGGTCGAACCACTTCGACAAGAGGCAGCACTTGCGCGGGGTTGAAGAAGTGGATTCCACACACCTGGTCGGGTCGGTTGGTGACCCGTGCCATTTCGACCACTGGCAGCGTGCTCGTGTTGGTGGCAAGAATTGCCGACGCGGCGACGATTGCGTCGAGTTCACGAAACAACTGTTGTTTGGTGGCGAGATCTTCGACGACCGTTTCAATCACGATGTCGCAGTCGGCGAGTGCCGATAGGTCTGTGCACGTCGACACTCGCGACACGATGGCGTCACGCTCGACCGCTTCGAGTTTGCCCTTTTCCACCTGTCGAGCGAGACCCTTCTCGAGTTGAGACCTTGCGACGCTGGCCGACTCGTCGCTGCGGGCCCGGAGCACGGCGTGCATTCCACTGCGGGCCACGACCTCGGCGATGCCAACGGCCATGAGCCCCGAGCCAACGACGCCGATGCGATTGCCGTCAGACGTCACCCTGCCGAGCGTATCCGTCGAGGGCGCGCCGACCAGTGTTTAGCGACAGTTCACGTTCTGTTCCCCCCACTTCGGCGTGCACGTGGTTTCGCTCGTTACGGTGAAGTGCGAATGAGCACCGTCGATATCGCTTCGCTCGTCAACGATGACCGCCGAGTGATACCGCTCTTTGCGGTGCACAATTTTCGCGATCTGGGTGGATACCCGACTGCCGATGGCCGTCACACGCGTTGGCGCACACTGTTTCGCGCAGACGGTCTGTATCGCCTCACGCCCGAAGATGCGCGCAACGTGGTTGGTTTGGGCGTGCGCACCGTGGTCGATCTGCGCACCGACAACGAAGTTCGCACGCGCGGCACGTTTCCTGTCGACCAGCATCCGGTGGCGTTCCACCATCTGCCAATCATCGACGCCACATGGGGCGAGACGGCGGTGTTGGAGACCGATGACGCCGTCGAGTTTCTCGTCTGGGCTTATCGCCAGATGCTTGGTGAAGCTGCCCATCGATTCGCTGATGCGATGAATCTGTTGGCCAGCGAGTCAGTGTTGCCGGCGGTGTTCCACTGTGCTGCCGGCAAGGATCGCACCGGAATTCTCTCGGCGCTCGTGCTCGGTGTACTCGGTGTCGATGGGGAAGTGATCGCGGCCGACTACGGCCTCACCGAACAGTCAATGCAACGTCTCGTGGTGTGGGCGCGTGAACATCAACCCGAGCTGGCCGAGTTGTATGAGAACATGCCCGCGCGATTCGCCGCAGCCGACCCGGCTGCGATGCGGGTCATTCTCGCCGACATCAAGGCCAGTCACGGCTCGATTGAGGGGTATGTGCGAGCCATCGGCGTGACTGACTCATCGATTGCCTCGTTGCGCAGCGCATTGTTGCACGACGCGTAGTCGCACCCAGTCGTCGAACGACTCGACCCTGTCGCTCGGCTTAGCTTTCGGTGATCGTCACCGACTTCAGCACGATGTCACCGGCCGGCGGCACACCGTTAGCAGCAGGGTCAGGGTTGAACAGCGCCGCCATCGCTTTGACGGTGGTATCAAGACCCGAAACGACCTCGCCGAAGAGCGAGTACTGCGGTGGCAACGCTGCACCGTTGTTGCCTGTGATGATGAAGAACTGACTGCCATTGGTGTTCGGACCCGAGTTCGCCATTGCAATCGAGCCAATCTTGTACTCGCCGAGCCCAGGCAGTTCATCGGCAAAGTCGTAGCCGGGGCCACCCGAGCCGGTGGCCGTCGGGTCGCCGCACTGCACGACGAAATCTTGAATCACGCGGTGGCACTTGGTGCCGTCGAAATACTTCCAGCGAGCAAGGTTGACGAAGCTGTTCACCGTGCCGGGCGCACGGTCTGGGAGCAGACGTACGGTGAACTCGCCCTGTGTCGTCTCGAACGTGGCGGTGTACGTCTTGGCGGGGTCAATGCACAACTGTGGCGCATCGGCAAATTCGCGCTGCTGGTTCGCCGAGCCAGCCGACGGAGCACATTCGCCTGTGCCGTAGATGAATTCAGTCGGTGCTGCGGCGGCATCGGTTACCGCCGTGGTTTCGAGCGGGGCTTCGGTGACGTCGGTTGCGCTGTCGTCACCAGAGTCGCCTGTGGCGAACACGAATCCAACGAGGGCGACCACGACGAGGATGACGGCGAGCACCTGAATGCCACGTTTGCGTGTTGTTGACTGTCGGCTGCGACGCACAAGGTTCTCGCGTCGTGCGTCTCGGTTGCGTTTTTGGCGTTCGCGTTTGTCGGTTCCCACGAGTGAGGAAGGCTAGCCACGCACTGCATAGATAGCGTAAATCAGCGATGGCGTTGATCGTGCAGAAGTACGGTGGCACGTCGGTCGCCGACCCCGAGCGCATGCGCAACGTGGCGCGTCATGTGGCCGAGACTCGCAAGGCAGGCCACCATCTCGTCGTCGTCGTATCTGCGATGGGCAAAGCCACCGACAACCTGCTTCAACTCGCTCATCAGGTTTCACAGAATCCACCGAGTCGAGAGATGGACATGTTGCTCACCACTGGTGAGCGCATCAGCATGTCGTTGCTGTGCATGGCGCTGCATGACGTCGGCATCGACGCGGTGAGCTTCACTGGCTCGCAAGTGGGCATCATCACCGACACGGTGCACGGCAAGGCAAAGATTCTCGAGGTGAAGGGTGACCGAGTTCGTGCTGCGATTGGCGAAGGCAAGGTGGCGGTCGTCGCCGGTTTTCAGGGCATCAGCACTGCGAAAGAGATCACCACGCTCGGTCGTGGTGGCAGTGACACGACAGCGGTCGCGCTGGCCGCAGCACTACAGGCTGACTCATGCGAGATTTACACCGACGTCACTGGGGTGTTCACGGCCGACCCGCGTGTGGTGCCGCAGGCCCGCAAGATTGGCGTGCTGCAGTTCGATGAGATGCTCGAGATGGCCGGAGCAGGCAGCAAGGTGTTGGCTTTGCGCTCGGTGGAATTCGCCCGCAATCATGACGTGCCCATTCATGTGCGCTCGAGTTTCACATGGGAAGAAGGCACGTGGGTAGTTGGTCGACATCACGAAAGGATGAAGAACATGGAAGAGCCAGTCATTTCTGGGGTTGTGCAAGATGCCAGCGAAGCCAAGATCACGGTGCACTCTGTGCCTGATCGTCCGGGTGTTTCGGCGGCGCTCTTTGAAGCATTGGCGAACGCGAACATCAACGTCGACATGATCGTGCAGAACACTTCGACTGCCGGCACGACCGACATCTCTTTCACCGTGCCGAAGGCCGATGTCGCAACGGCTGAGCCAATTGTTGCGAATCTCGCCAAAGAGATCGCTGCAGGCGGCGTCAACCACGACAACGACATCGCCAAGATCTCGCTCGTCGGTGCAGGCATGAAGACCAGCCCGGGCATCGCGGCGAAGATGTTCCGCGTGTTGGCCGACAACGATGTCAACATTGAAATGATCTCCACGTCGACGATTCGTGTTTCTGTCGTGGTGCGTTCTGCGAACATGCAAAAGGCAGTGCAGGCGCTGCATACGGCGTTCAATCTCGACAGTGGCACCGACTATTCGGCTCCATTGCCAGAACGCAAGTAGTACCTTCGATTCGATGGCATTACTTCGCCGAGTGTCGGAACGTCTGCGGCGACCGCAGGGCGTGCCGTGGCGCAGCGCCGGCTTGGTTACCGAGTCACTTACCGCTGATGAGGCGGTTCGCAGCACCGGCTGGGTGTTCGACAACCGCACCGGTGACGATGTTTCGCTCGCATCATTCGTGGCGAGCGGTGACGACGAAGTTCGTCGATATCTGAAGACCTTTGGTTTCGTTCGTGGTACGACCACAGATCTCACGATGATTGAGATTGGCAGTGGCATTGGCCGCATGACAGCCGCATTCAGCCGCAGTTTCGGCACCGTGTATGCGGCCGATGTCGATGCCGCATTTCTTGAGCGTTGTCGTGAGACGGTGTTCCACCACGGTGAACCGACTCGTCTGCGCACCTTGCACGTTGCCGATGGTCGAACCCTTGATCTGCCGAACGCTTCGGTCGACTTCGCATTTTCGTACATCACGCTGCAGCACTGCAACAGTGGTGACGCCCACAGCCTCGTTCGCGAGGCGCTGCGTGTGACCAAGCCGGGTGGTCTCATCGCTCTCAACTTCCGCACCTGGACACGGGCTGATGCTGCACTCGTGCCGCTCGGCGGTCTGGTGCGACTGCTGTGGCGAATGCCAAAGGTTGCCAAGTACATGGCCCGCGTTCGACCACTCACGCGACTCGGCTGGCAGGCCAATCGATTGAGCCCCGACGACGTGCTTGCTGAACTCGGCACCGATTTGGTGGGCACTACGTTGCGCGAGGTCACCCTGTTGCATTCACCGCGCCGACGACTGCGGGTCAGCCTCACTGGTGTGCGTCGTTTAGCGGTGCGACGCATCAATCGCAGTCACTGGTGGTTCGTCGCGCGGTTAGCCTGACGAGATGATTCGCGGTCGCAAACCGAATATTGGCGTCGTTGGCGCCACCGGCATGGTCGGCAATGTCATGCGTGCGTTGCTTGCTGAGCGTGAGTTTCCTCACAACGAACTGCGCTTCTTCGCCTCTGCGCGTTCAGCCGGCTCGAAAATCGAGTTTTGCGGTCGACAGATCGAAATCGAAGATGCCGCCGTTGCCGACCCGTCTGGTCTCGACGTGGCAATCTTCTCGGCTGGCGCGACAACTTCTCGGGCATTGGCGCCGAAATTCGCCGCGGCCGGCGTGAAGGTCGTCGACAACTCGTCATGCTGGCGCATGGACCCCGATGTGCCGCTCGTCGTGTCAGAGGTCAACCCCGAAGACATTGCGTTGGCGAAGAAGGGCATCATCTCGAACCCGAACTGCACCACG
>RFMM01000190.1 GCA_009927665.1 Actinomycetota bacterium | reverse complement strand
GCACGTCTTCCTCAACGACCTCGTCGAGCACCACCTCCACCACGACCACGGTCGTGCCGAGCGTTGATGAACTCAACATTGGCGACGCCATCCCTGGTGAATACATCGTCACGTTGCGCAGCGGGGTCGGTGCTGCTGCGTTCGCCAGCGCACAGGCTGACACTGGCATCACCGTTCTCGGCACTTTCACTGAAGTGCTCAACGGCTTTGGCGCGCGGCTGTCGAAGGCTCAGCTCTCGCTGTTGGCCAGTGACTCGAACGTGCTCGCGATTGAAGAGAATCGCGTGATTGGTCTCGAAGGTGACCAAGCGAGCCCGCCGTGGGGTCTCGACCGCATCGACCAGCGCTCTCGCACACTTGACTCGAACTACTCCTACAACTTCACCGGCTCAGGTGTGCGCGCCTACGTAATCGACACTGGTGTGCGCAGCGATCACCGCGAGTTCGGCGGACGCGTTGTGGCAGGTCACACCCGCATCAACGATGGTCGTGGCTCTGAAGACTGCAACGGCCATGGCACGCACGTGGCGGGCACCGTGGGTGGTCAAACGTATGGTGTCGCGAAAGCTGTCACGATAGTGCCCGTGCGCGTGCTGTCGTGCGCGGGTAGCGGCAGTTTCTTTGACGTCATCTCTGGTGTCAACTGGGTGACTTCTGATCACGCCGCTGGCGTGCCTGCCGTAGCGAACATGAGCCTCGGTGGTGGTTTCTCCACGGCGGTCAATACGGCGGTTCGCGATGCCGTGAATGACGGCGTGGTGATGGTGGTCGCCGCTGGCAACAACAATCGTTCGGCAGCGAGTTACTCACCCGCGTCAGAGCCGCTGGCGATCACGGTGGGCGCGACCTCGTCGAATGACGCACGCGCTTCGTTTTCCAACTATGGGTCGATACTCGACGTTTTCGCCCCAGGCGTGAGCGTGTTGTCGGCATACCATTCGTCGTCGTCGGCAACGCGCATGTTGTCGGGTACGTCGATGGCGGCTCCGCATGTGGCTGGTGCCGTCGCACTGTTGCTCGAAGAAAACCCAAGCAACACACCTGCGCAGATTGCGAGCACACTTAGTTCTTACGCGACCCCCGATGTGGTCACGAGCGCTGGCTCAGGTTCGCCCAACTTGCTGCTCTACACCCGCGCTCGCTGGACCCCGCCAACCCCCGAAGCGCCAAGCAACCCACGCTCGCTCGTGGTGGTGCCTGGCGTGGCGCAAGCCGCATTGTCGTGGTCGGCCCCGACGCAAGCGGGTGGCGCTTCGGTCACCGACTATCTCATCGAGTATTCGTCGAACAACGGCACCTCGTGGTCGACGTTCGCTGACGGCGTGTCGACTGCGACGTCGGCAACGGTGACGGGCCTCACCAATGGCACGACCTATTCATTCCGAGTCAGTGCCATGAATTCAGCGGGCACGAGTGCGCCGACCGATGTCGTGCGCGTCGCAGTCGGCGTGCCGTCGGTGCCCACTGGTCTGACGGCCACCGCAGGTGGAGCCCAAGTGGTGCTGCGCTGGACCGCACCCGCACTAAACGGTGGTTCGGCGATCACCGATTATGTCGTTGATTACAAAGCCGACGGTGACGATGACTGGACCACCTTCAGCGATGGCGTTTCGACATCGCTCACCGCAACGGTGACGGGTCTCACCAACGGCACCACGTATACGTTCCGTGTGAGTGGCGCGAACGCAATCGGCACGGGCGGCCCGTCGGCAGTAATCACCGCCGTGCCCTGGCAGGTGAATGTGCCGAGTGCCCCGCGCAATCTCGTGGTGACCACAGTCAACACGATGTCGGTCGGTCTCGAGTGGCAGATTCCCACCGCAGACGGCGGCGGTTTCATCACCGGTTACGTCGTAGAGCAGTCGGGCGACGCTGGTGCCACGTGGTTCACGTCGTCGGTGACCGGTACGGGTGGCAGATCTGGCGGCATCTGGTTCACCACGGTGTACGACCTCGTGTCGGGGCGCGAATATCAGTTCCGCGTTCGAGCAACGAACACGGCGGGCAACTCCGATCCGTCGTCGACGGTGACGCAGGCGCCCGGTATTCCGAGTGCTCCTGAAGATCTCGTTGCCACCGAGGCAGGGCCGAATCGCATCACGTTGCGTTGGGAACGATCAACCTCTGACGGCGGCTCAGGCTTGCGCGGCTACACCATTGACTACTCGACGAACAATGGAAGTTCTTGGACCACCTGGCCACAAGACACCGGCGTGGTCGGTTGCACCTGTCAGTATCTCGCGCGCACGGTGACTGGTCTCACCGACGGCGTGGCGCACATCTTCCGGGTGCGCGCTTACAACTTGATCGGCTACAGCCCGAACTCCGAGGCGACCGAGCCAATGACACCGCTCACGCCGGCCGTGCCAGGTGCGCCGCTCAATGTGGTTGGCACTGCGTTGCCCGCCGTGGTCGAACTTGACTGGGATGGCCCCACATCCGACGGGGGTGCGCCGGTGACCGATTATGTCATCGAGTATTCGACCGACTCAGGTTCAACCTGGACCACCTTTGCCGACGGCACGAGCACCACCACGTTTGCGTCGTTGCGCGGGTTGACGGTCGGAACCGCGCATGTCTTCCGCGTGAGCGCAGTGAACTCATCTGGTCGCGGCGTCACCTCGAGCGTGTCGGCCTCGGTTACACCGATTGCTGCGCTCGTGAATGATGCGTTCAGTGGGGCAGTTGCGATCACCGGCACGTCGGGTCGTGAGAACAGTTCGACCCGCACCGCCACACGCGAGGTCGGCGAGCCGAACCACGGCGGTTACGGGGCATCGGCATCGATCTGGTATTCGTACACCACGAGTGCAGCCGGCACGTTGGTGATCGACACGATGGGCAGCGACTTCGACACGCTGCTCGGTGTGTACACCGGTAGTGCGGTGAATTCGCTCACGACGATTCGCACCAACGACGATGCTGGCGGCGGCAACTGGAGCCGCATTGAATTCGCACCGGTGGTCGACACGCAGTATTGGATCGCGATCGATGGCTACGGCAGCCGCAAGGGTTCCACCGTCTTCAACTGGGCCTTCACCGAGGCACCACCCGCACAGAAGCCTGGCGTGCCGCGCAGCGTGCGCGCCGTCGAAGGCGATGCCCGCGCCACCGTCTATTGGACCGCGCCAGAGAGTGACGGCGGTGCCACCATCACCGCCTACACCGTCACCGCGTCACCTGGTGGTCGCACGTGTGCAACCTCGGGCGCTCTCACGTGTGTGGTGTCAAGCCTGACCAACGGCACGGCATACACCTTCACGGTGACGGCCACCAACAGTGTGGGCACTGGTGACTCGTCGGCGGCGAGTGACGCGGTTACGCCTCGAGCCGAGTCTGATGGTGGAGTCGCACCACTCTCATGGGGTCTCGATCGCATCGATCAACGCGCCCTGCCGCTCAACAACCGCTACACCCGCACCCAGTCGGGCGCCGGCGTCACCGTGTATGTCATCGACACTGGAGTTCGCGCCACCCACAGCGAACTCAGCGGTCGCGTCGCTGCTGGTTTCACCACCATCAGCGATGGCCAAGGCACTAATGACTGTCAAGGTCACGGCACTCACGTGGCGGGCACGGTGGCGGGCACCAACTATGGCGTGGCGCCCGCTGCGCTCGTCGTGCCGGTGCGCGTGATGAACTGCAGTGGCTCGGGCAGCACCTCTGACATCATCGCTGGCATCGACTGGATCATCACACACCACCAAGCGGGTGTGCCCGCAGTGGCGAACATGAGTCTTGGCGGTCCGCGCTCGGCTGCGCTCGACTTGGCCGTTTCACGCGGTGTTGCTGATGGAGTCACCTTCGTGGTGGCAGCTGGCAACTCAAGCCTGAGTGCCTGCACCGTCTCGCCTGCTGGTGAGCCGAGCGCGATCACCGTCGGTTCAACGACGTCAACCGACGAGAGATCTTCGTTCTCGAATTTCGGGTCGTGTCTTGATGTCTTCGCACCTGGGTCAAACATCGTCTCTGCAGGTCACAGCTCAGATGTCGCGACCCGCACGTTGTCGGGCACCTCGATGGCTGCGCCGCACGTGGCTGGTATAGCGGCACTTGCGCTGTCGCAAAATTCTGCGATGTCACCCGCCGAGGTCGCATCTGCAATCGCGTCGTCAGCGACACGCAACGCCGTCACCAACCCGGGCACCGGTTCGCTGAACCGAATGGCGTTCTCGCTCTTGACCCCTGCCCCCAACGCCGAGGACGACAGCCCGACGACCACGACGTCGACGACTTCCACCACCGTGGCTCCGACCACGACGGTTGCTCCGACCACGACGACACCTTCGGGCGGCGGTGGCGGTGGTGGCGGTGGCGGCGACGGTGGTGGCGGTGATGACGGTGGCGGCGACGATGAGCCGGTGACGACGACCTCGACCACACTGCCGCGACCGACGCGCATCGTTGCTCCGCCGACGACGTCGACCACAACATCGACGACATCAACGACGATGCCAGCGACGACGCCACCGACGACTCCCACTACGGTGCCGACCGCATCGGTGAGCGCACCGCGTGGCACCGTGCCGGCGGTGGGTCAGCGACCGGCAGTCGGCGCCGCAGCACCACAGTTGCCGCCAACGGTTCGTGCGCTCGCTGCTGCGTGCGTTCAGTCGGTCGCACACTTCGCATTGAGACCAGGCTCCGAAGGGTTCATTGGTGCACATCTACCGCAATGGCGAGCTCGTGCGCTCAGTCACACCAGAGGAAGCAAAGACACTCTCAATTCCGTCGAACGGGGCGAGCGCCGAGGATGTTCAGATTGTCGTCGTGACGCGCACTGGTGAGGTGCTCGCAACGCCACCCGCCGAAACACCCACGGGCACCGGCGAGTCGAGCGGCGACAAGTCATCGACGACCACGACGACGCAGCCGGCCAGCCGGGCCAATGCAGGCAAGGCTGCGGCAACGAAGGCGAACGCAGGCAAGGCTGCGGCAACGAAGGCTGCGGCAAACTCAACAGGCAAGTCAACGACCACGAGTGGCCAGCGCCAAACGAGCGACAAGAACAAATAGCCGCACCGGCCCACAGCAACCTCAGCCCCACGAGAACATCAACCTGGCGTGCTCGACTGTCGTGATGTTGCGGTGATGTTCTACGGTGTGGGGCGATGAAGCCGACCGCACCACAGACACCAACCGCAACCACACTCGCTGAGCTCCGCGCCAGTGGCTGGAGGTCACGGCCGGTCAAAGAAGAAATTCGTGAGAACGCGGTCGGCCGCATTCGCAGTGGCACGCCCCTCGTCGACGGTGTACTCGGATACAACGACACCGTCGTGCCGCAACTCGAGAATGCCCTGTTGGCTGGCCACGACATCGTGTTCTTGGGTGAGCGCGGTCAAGGCAAGACGCGCATCATTCGTTCTCTCACCGCGCTACTCGACGAATGGATGCCAATCGTCGCAGGCAGCGAGATCAATGATGATCCGTACCAGCCCGTTTCACGACATGCGCGTGACCTGATCGCCCAGCATGGTGACGCCACACCGATCACCTGGGTGCATCGAGATGCCCGCTACGGCGAGAAGCTCGCCACCCCCGACACCTCAATTGCCGACCTCATCGGTGAGGTTGATCCGATCAAGGTGGCCGAGGGTCGATACCTCAGTGATGAGTTGACGTTGCATTACGGTCTCGTGCCACGCACCAATCGCGGCATCTTCGCCATCAACGAGCTGCCTGACCTCGCCGAGCGAATTCAAGTCGGTTTGCTGAATGTGCTCGAAGAGCGCGACGTGCAGATTCGCGGCTACAAGATTCGCCTGCCACTCGATGTGATGTTGGTGGCTTCGGCAAACCCTGAGGACTACACCAACCGCGGACGCATCATTACACCGCTCAAAGACCGCTTTGGCAGCCAGATTCGCACGCACTACCCGCTTGATGTTGCCACCGAGGTGCAAATCGTGCGGCAAGAGGCTCGCTCGGGTGACATTGCCGATGTGCGCGTGAACACCCCACAGTTCATGGAAGAAATCGTCGCAGAAATCAGCCATCTCGCACGCGGCAATAGCAACGTCAGCCAGCGCAGTGGCGTGAGCGTGCGCGTGTCGGTGAGCAACTTCGAAACACTGGCGGCAGCCGCGGTGCGGCGCGGGTTGCGTTCGGGTGAGACGGTGGTGGCGCCGCGCATCAGTGATCTTGACGCACTCGTGGCATCAACCGCCGGCAAGATCGAATGGAGGGCGTCGACGAAGGACGAGAGGGCGCAGTGTTTGAACAGATCGTGCGAGGTGCGGTACTCGCCGCCTATCGCCGACTGGTGCCCGGCGACAAAGCAAAGGCCGTCGTCACGGTTTTCGAAGCCGGTCGCAGCGCAAACACCGGCGATGACGTGTCGTCTGCCGATCTTGTTTCGTTGGCGACCGAGATTCCTGAGTTGCGCCAGATCACTGATCGTCTCGTCGGCGGTGATGAATCACCCGCCGCCGTGGCAAGCGCGGTCGAGTTCGTGCTCGAGGGTCTGCATCTCTCGAAGCGACTGAACAAAGATGCGTCGGGTGGTCGCGCAGTGTTCAGCGGCCGCACCACGGCGGTCTAGGTCGCGCCGCAACAGCCGCGCTGCCACGGTCTAGCCCGCACCGGCGCGATCGGGTTCACACCGCGTAGGGCGTGCGGGTCCACAGTTCTTCGGTGTCGTTGCGACGCACGTTGAGTGGTTCGCCACTCAACCGCGATACCGGCACGAGTTTGGCGAACCCGCGCAGGTCAAAGTCTCGAACGGGCGTTGCGCGAACCCCGGCCGGAAGATTTCGAGTTTGATCGGTGGGAATCAACGTGCCGAACTCGTGGGCTTCGTCACACAGTCGTGACGCAAGGTTCGGTGGTTCACCGATGTAGTCATCGCCGTCAATCAGCATCATTTCACCCGATGCGATGCCGATGCGCAGGCGCAGACCCTTGCCCGGCTCTTTCAAGCGACGATGCAGTTCCATGGCAAAGACGATGCCGGCGTCTTGTTCTACCGAGACCGCCATGAAACCGTCACCGAGGAACTTGTCGATTCGCACGCCAACCTCCGACGCCAAGTCTCGTGAGACGCGTCGAAAGTGCGTCAGCACACGCTTGGCTTCAGTGTCGTCGGTGTTGCGCAGGTATTCCGAAAAACCTGAGAGGTCGACGAAGATGATGGTGCGCGAGACACGCATTGTGACCCCAATGCTACGGTTCGCCTGGTGGGTCAACGATTTCGCTACTCCCGATGGGATGGCACGCAACGCGGGTTCGACGTCGACGCTGGCGCGCTCCTCGATGAGATCACTGACGAAATCATTCATCACGGCGATGTGAACGCAGCGTTACGTCGCATCATGCAACAAGGCATGCGTGATCGCAACGGTCAACAGGTGCAAGGGTTGCGCGAAGCACTTGAACGATTGCGCGAGCGGCGACGCGAGTTGCGCGAGCAAGGTCAGTTCGACGGTGAGTTTGCGGAAATTGCCGCAGAACTTGCCGACATCATCGACGAAGAGCGCTTGGCGATTGATCAAGACGAGCAGCGTGCTCAAGAGTCGGGTGACGAACGCCGCGCTGAGATTGCCCGAGATGCAGCTGCTCGTCGCCGCATGCAACTCGATGCGCTCCCCGACACTCTTTCGCAGCGCATCGAGTCGCTTGGTCACCATGACTTTCAGTCGCCTGACGCGCAACGACGCTTTGAACAGCTAGTTGAACGTTTGCGTCAGCAACTACTCGATCAGCACGTGCAGCAAGTGTCGAGTGCCGTCGAGAACATGACCCCCGAGCAGATGGCCCGTATGAAAGACATGATGGCCGCACTCACTACGATGCTCGAGCGCCGCGAACGGGGTGAAGATCCACAGTTCGAGCAGTTCATGAAAGAGTTTGGCGAGTTCTTCCCCGAGAATCCGCAGACGCTTGACGAGTTGCTCGAGCTAATGGCGCGACGTATGGCGGCTGCACGGGCGCTGTACAACTCGATGTCTCCCGAACAGCGCGCGCAGATGCAGGCGTTGTCTGACCAACTGCTCGAAGACGTCGATTTTCGCTGGCAGATCGACCAACTCGGTGAGCGGTTGCAGGCGGCGTTCCCGAACCTCGGGTGGAACGATGACGCTGGTCTCGAGGGTGACACCCCGATGCCCTTTGGCGAAGCCCTGCGGGCAGCCCAAGACCTGCACGACCTCGACGAACTCGAACGGTTCTTGCGCTCGGCTTCGTCGCCGGCCGCCCTGCGCGAGGTCGACATTGACAAGGTTCGCCAACTGCTCGGCGACGTGACCGCCGAGTCAATCGACCACCTTGCTCGGCTCACCGACACCCTGCGCGAAGCGGGTCTCATCGACCAGCGTGAGGGTCGTACCGAATTGACTCCGCGCGCCCTCCGCGCGGTCGGCAAGAACGCGCTGAATGACCTCTTTGGCCGCCTCGAACGCGACACCCTCGGCCAACATCGCATCGAGCGAACCGGCAGCGGTCACGAACGGGCCCATGAGACCAAGGCCTATGAGTACGGCGACCCTTTCCATCTTGACTTGCAACAGACCTTGCGCAACGCCCTGCGTCGCCAAGGGGGCGGCCTGCCGTTGCGCTTGTCGCCTGAAGACTTCGAGATCGACCAGACCGAGCACATGACGAAGTCGTCCACCGTGTTGATGGTTGACCTGTCTTTGTCAATGCCGATGCGTGACAACTTTCTTCCCGCCAAGAAGGTGGCGGTCGCCCTGCATTCGCTCATTTCATCGCGGTATCCCCGTGACTATCTCGGCATTGTCGGGTTCAGCGAGACGGCCCGCGAACTGCGCCCCGAGCAACTGCCCGAAGTCTCGTGGGACTTCGTCTATGGCACCAATATGCAACACGGTTTGGTGCTGGCCCGACGCATGTTGGCGCGGCAGACCGGCACCAAACAGATCATCATGATCACCGACGGTGAGCCAACCGCCCACATCGAAGACGACGGTGAGGTGTTCTTTCAATACCCGCCTGCGCACTCGACTGTTGAGGTCACCTTGCGCGAAGTAGTGCGCTGCACTCGCGACGACATTCGCATCAATACCTTCATGCTTGATGCCACTGGTGCGCTACGCAGCTTCATCGAACAGCTGACCCGCATCAACCACGGTCGTGCTTTCTTCACCACGCCAGAGACGCTCGGCGAATATGTGCTCGTTGACTTCCTCGACCACAAACGCACCATCAGCACACGAGGTGCCGGTCGACGCGCCGGGTAACCCTGCTCCAACTTGCATTGCACTGGTGCTATCTGCCAGAATGACACGGCTGTTATTTGGGCGGGGTAGGAAGAAGGGGAATTGTGAGTCAACGTATCGAAGGCGCGGGGCAAGACGATCGCGCCTGGCAAGACCGGGCCAACTGCCTCGGAGTCGACCCCGATCTGTTCTTTCCTGAGCGCGGAGCATCCACCCGCGAGGCGAAAGAAGTGTGCCGGGGCTGCGAGGTGCGCGAACAGTGCCTCGACTACGCCCTCGCCAACGGCGAGAAGTTTGGCATCTGGGGCGGGTTGTCAGAGCGTGAGCGTCGCCGCCTGCGTCGCCAGCGCGCCCAAGCCAACCGTGGCGCGGTGACGGCCTAGTTCGGCCGCTCAACTAGCGCTGCTAAGGTACGAGGCATGTCAGGCGGCCCAGAACTGTGGATCATTGTTGCTCTCGTTGTCGTGCTTTTTGGTGGTTCGCGGCTTCCGAAGATCGCTCGCAACTTGGGTCGCGCCCAGGGTGAGTTGAAGAAGGGTCTTGCCGAAGGCAACGCCGACGTCAAGAACGAGTCGAAGCCCGAATCTGGTTCGACACCGCCGTCGGCCTAGTGCCGTAACGCGCCACACGCCGTAACGCGTCAC